>NZ_JAIJHU010000007.1:0-82780 GCF_022723415.1 Barnesiella sp.
CCTTTTCGTCTGCGATGTAAAACGTTGGAACGTAATAGTAATCATATTGGTCTGCAATATCGGGGTGTTCGGTTTCTTCAATGGTTTCGATGATAATGTCTTTATATTCGGGACGTTTTTTCAATTCGTCGATGTAATTGAATGCCCGTTTACAAAATGGGCAACGAGCTTGATAGAATAATTTGATGGGCTTCATTTTCGTAGATTGTTTTTTATATACAAATATACTTTCTATTTTGGAGTGTAGTATTTTTACTTGTATTATTTTTGTATGAAATGTAAAATATGAAAATATATGAAACGTTTTTATCAAATGGGTTTAATTGTTACGGTGATTTCAGTATTATCGCTCGTATCGTGCGGAGTGCACAGTAAAAATTCGTATTTGAAAGAGTTCGAATCATTTGTGGATAAAGTGGAGAATACCGATTTCGACACCGAGGCGGAGTGGAACGAGGCATTGAAAGAATACGAGCGGTTTACCACAACGTATTATGAAGAGTATAAAGATAAACTGACCGAAGAAGATTTAGTGGAGATTGGACGCTTGCAGGGACGTTTTATGAAAGCATCGATGACAAGAGGTGCTAAATTTATCGAAAAAAATTTCAATGATGCCATACAGCAGGCATCCGGATTACTCGATGGTCTATTCGAAGAGAATGAAGACGAAGAATAAGAAGCTGTTTTAAATTTATTGAGAAATAATATTATCATTTCAAGCAGGTATGTTCCGGCCATGTTGAGCCCCTGTCTCGCATCTTGAATCCCTTGATTTTTGTCAATAGCCCGCTATTGACTGCATATCTCGGACTCCAATCTGCTTCAACATGGGTCTCAATCTGTCTCGGAATAAATTTAAAACAGCTTCTAAATTTTAACGTCTTGTTTTTTATCCCCGGAGCGATCCTTCGGGGCTTTTTTATTAAAAGCCGGTTCGAATAAAAAATTACGGAGATAGACTTTGTTCCCTTGTGATGTTTCTTTGTGTTTGGATATAAGGTGCGATTCAATAGAAAAAATAAGTAAAACTCTTTTTTCTGCACTTACCTTTCACTACTTTTGTAAAGTATGTGAAAATGAAGTATGACTTGGCGGAATAAAATTCTGTGTTTGTCTTTCGTTATTTTTGCAGGGGAGAGGGGCAGCCCTTTCCATACATATTAAATTAAAAAGAAGCGTTATGCTTGTCTTGTAGTTTGAAAACCTGAGAAATTTTCTAAACGAGATACAAGGTTAGGCATGGTGGTTCTCGCGCATCACGGGCGTGGGCTGCTATCTCATATCTGTATCTCGGGTTTTCTCAGGACCTTCAAACTGCGGTGTGAGTGTTCAGTTCCACGCTTCGTTGTTATATTAAACCTTCTTATGGGGACGGTAAGAAGAATCTTTTCGCTATGAAACCGATAGGGGAACTCATTAAAGAGCGATTGAAAGCCGAGGAGCGCAGTGTCGCTTGGTTTGCCCGCAAACTCTCTTGCAGCCGGGCCAATGTGTACAAGATATTCTGCAAAGAGTATATCGATACCGAGTTGCTCACCCGTATTTCTCGAATCTTGAACTACGATTTTTTTCAATATTTCTCTGAACACTTGAAAGAGGAGTAAGCCGTTTGTTTGACTTTTTGACGGGATAAATGTTTCACGTAGAGGGCTGTGAAGGGGTTTCCAATCGGTGTTCAATTTCTACTTATTTGCGACAGTAGTGTCAATTTATAGATGATATGAGATTGTTCTTAATTTCTCTTTTTGGGATTTTATTTGCATAATAAAATAATAAAGAGGAAATGAGAAAATTCAAACTACTATTGATAAGTGTTTTGTTTCCGTGTATGTGTATGGGTGAAGGTGCTTATCATGAGGATAATGAGTTTATTATAAGGGCTGGATTCACAGGCTCTCATTTGCGTTATAAGGATAATATAGGGGGGACTGTAAATGTATCGTATATTCCATTTGAAATAAATTCTTGTGGGATTGGGTGGAATGCCAATTTTACAAAGACTAAGGATTATTATAGTATCAGTCCGTTGGGTGCGACAGCAACATTATTAACATTCTTGGGGTATACAGTGTCGTCAGAGATGGATAGTTGGATTCGGACTGTATTGTTTTGTATGGCCGCAGAAAGTATGGGATTGTATATTCCCATTGGGAAAAATTTTGAGTTACAGCCCTATTGGAGTTTATTAAGATTATCCAAATGGCAGAAAGAAAAAATACTTATTACCGGAGCTTTTGGTTTAGCCGCTACGGTTTATATAAAAAAGTTTTCTATAACTGCTTATGGAGAGTATTCCTATGGATATGGAAATTCCGATTGGTGGGGCGAAACACTTAGTAATGTTTTTACAGATGCAGAGGACACTTATTACAATAGGTATGAAAAGCCCTGTACCCCTTTCAAAGGTTGGATCTATGGGGTTACATTAGGATTTAGTTTTAATCTTTAATATTGTGATCCAGAGTTCTAAATAAATAGATAAGGACAAGCCGAAAACCTTATAGAGTAGGCATTAATATAAATTATTTATTATGAGAAAGTTGTTTTTATTAGGAATGCTGGTTGTTGTACCTTTTGTATTTGCAGTGCAATATTCTGGAACCGACGTGGAAGAAATGCAAAAAGAACGGTGTGGAGGCTATTCCAATCCTCCTTGTAAATGTTGTGATGGTAAGGGGCGTACTGAGTGTACAATGTGTGACGGTACTGGGTGGCGTATATGCTCTTTTTGTGGTGGTGAAGGAACTATTGATCGAGGAAATGGGAAAGAAACATGTGCTAATTGCAATGGAAAAGGGCAATTTAAGTGTGGATATTGCAAAAAAGGAGAACGTATATGTACCTGTTGTAATGGAACTGGTAAACAGAGACATGTAGGACGATGAGTTGTTATTCGGTTGTGCCTTTATTGTTTCGTTTTTTTAGTCTATTTGTGAGAGTTCAGCTCTAAGAATAAGCTAATTAACGAGATGACAGATGTGAAAAAGACTGTGTTGAACCGCAT
Organism: Barnesiella sp.; assembly: GCF_022723415.1. Classification (NCBI taxonomy): domain Bacteria; kingdom Pseudomonadati; phylum Bacteroidota; class Bacteroidia; order Bacteroidales; family Barnesiellaceae; genus Barnesiella; species Barnesiella sp. The sequence continues at coordinate 3,008 of NZ_JAIJHU010000007.1, forward strand.
TATGAGATTAGAAATTTTATAGAGTAGGAGTAAATATGATTTTGATTATGAGGAAGATATATTCGAAATTGATTGTTTTATTCTATGTTTTATGTTGTAACACATCAATTCTGTTTGCCCAAAAGGATATAGAACAAGAGAAGATAGGCTGTTATTGTAATACAGTGGAAGTAGAAAAATCTTGTCATCGATGTGGAGGTAAATTAAAAAGTGCAGTGATAAAAGGAAAGAAGAAGTGTCCTAATTGTAAAGGCTCCGGAACTGTTAAAAGCTACGATAATGGAAGATCGGTGAGGGTGAAGTGTACGGTAGAGCATAATGGGTATGATGCCAGTGTTGGTGGTTATTTTATTTATGAGTATAAATCTGGATTGAAATGCGAAAATTGTGGCGAAGAATATAGCCGATAATAAAACAGACGGAATTGTAAAAAAAACAATTCCGTCTGTTTTATTATTGTATAAGTATTCAATACTTATTATACGAAATCACCTCGTCGGCAGATTTTCGTTTTTTCTCCCGAAGCGGTTGGGTGGAGTATCCCACTACGATGTCGAGAATGACTCGTTTCTTATCGGGAATATGCAGTAGTTTACGCACGGCTTTCTCGTCGAACCAACCGAGTATGCAACTGCCCAATCCTTCGGCAGTGGCGGCGAGGGTGATGTGTGCGGCAGCTATACCGATGTCGAGCAGCGGAAATTGTTTGTCCTTGATGAGCCCGCCTATGCCCGATGTGAAATTGGGTCGCTCCTCCACGACAAGGATATGCACGGGAGCCTGTTTGGTGAAGTGGTTCATGCCCAATATGCGGCTGGCCACGGCATCGGCCACTTGGTTTCGCAACTCGGGTTCGTCCACTACGATGAAGTGCCACGGTTGCGCATTGCAGGCCGAGGGTGCTATACGGGCGGCTTCGAGAATACGCCGTATTTTTTCGGGTTCGACCGGACGTTCGGGATCGTACTGGCGGTCGCTTTGCCGGTGGTTGATAATTTCGTAGATATCCATTTTGTTCTAATCTTTTTCGAAGTGCATGATACGGCTGATGTATTTGCCGATAATGTCGAATTCGAGGTTCACTATACTGCCTTCCTTGATTTGGTGGAAATTGGTATGCTCGTAGGTGTAGGGAATGATCGCCACTTGGAAACTGTTGTCTTGCGAGTTGCATACGGTGAGGCTTACCCCGTTCACGGTAACCGATCCTTTCTCTACGGTCATATAGCCTTTGGCAGCCATTTCGGGATTGAGGTCGTAGGTGAAGGTATAGTATCGGCTTCCGTCGACAAGATCGATTTTTGTGCAGCGGGCTGTCTGGTCCACATGGCCTTGCACGATGTGTCCGTCGAGGCGGCCGTTCATGAGCATGCTACGTTCGAGATTCACTTTGTCTCCGACAGAGAGAGTCCCTAAGTTGCTGCGTTCGAGGGTTTCTTGTATGGCAGTGACCGTATAGTGATCTCCTTCGATGTTTACGACCGTGAGGCACACGCCGTTGTGAGCGACGCTTTGGTCGATTTTCAATTCGTGAGCGAACGAACTTTTGAGCGTAAGGTGCAAATTCCCGTTATCCCGTTTCAAGGCAACGATGGGAGCGGCTTCTTCGACAATTCCTGAAAACATAATTTAATGAATTAGGGGTTATAAATAGACAAAGTCAAAAATACGAAAATTGTTCGGATTGTTATGCCGTTTATTCCCGAAAATAGTTATTTTTGAGAAAGGATTTCCTTTCATGTTAAAAAGTGCTACTATGGAAATATTGCTCCCGAAAAGAAACGATAGCGCACAAACCGAAAAACTGTTGTCGCGGACGGTAACGGTCGTTGGCGCGAATGGAGCCGGAAAAAGCCGGTTCGGAGTGGAAATAGCTCGACGGATACAAGACCATGCTTTTTGGCTTTCGGCTCAAAAGGCATTGTGCATTATGCCGCCTCACGAAGTTTGGCCGGGGTCTATCGAAGCCATGTATCAGGAGTTTATGGAGTATTCTTACTATGTATCGAAGGATACCCCTACCGAATTCGACCAGTTGCTTTTCTTGCTGTTGAGCGAGGAGTGCCGCAATCTGTTCGAGTATAAATTCAAAACGCCAAAGGGGGGGCATATCGACTTCCCCGAGACTCGTTTGGATAGAGTTCAAAAGCTGTGGGAACGGGTTTTCCCGAGAAATAAAATGTTGCGGGCCGAGGGGCGTTTGTTGATTCAAAGCGAGAATTCGGAGCCTTTCAATCCTTTGCGACTGAGTTCGGGGGAGAAGGCGGTGCTCTATTATATAGCAGGTGTGCTGTTTGCTATGCCCAATGCTGTGATTTTGGTGGAAGATCCTGAATTCTATCTGCACCATTCCATTATGAAATCGCTGTGGGATTCGATTGAGAACTTGCGCAAGGATTGTACTTTTGTTTATCTGACGCACGATTTGGATTTCGCGGCTTCGCGTGTCGAGAGTACTTGTATTTGGGTCCGTTCGTTCGATGCCGACCGCATGAGTTGGGACTATGAGTTTATCCGTAACGACGACTCTTTTCCCGAAGGCATGTATTTGGATATATTGGGCAGCCGCAAACCGGTATTGTTTATCGAGGGAGCAGCTACCGGAAGTATCGATGTGAAACTCTATCCCTATATTTTCCCTGAATACACCGTGAAGCCGTTGGGTGGTTGTAATAAGGTAATAGAAGCGACAAGGGCTTTTGCCGATTTGAAGGAGATACACCATCTCGAATCTAGGGGAATTGTCGACAGGGATCGGCGGACGGAGCGAGAAGTCGAGTATTTGCGCAGTCGTCATGTGTATGTGCCCGAAGTAGCGGAAGTGGAGAATCTGTTAATGCTCGAAGGGGTGATTCGCTCGGTTGCCCGACGTATGAAACGAAACGAGAACAAAGTATTCGAAATAGTAAAAAACAATGTCATTCAGTTGTTCGCACAAGAGATAGAGTCGCAGGCATTGTTACATACCCGTCACCGCATACGGCGTGATTTGGAATATAAAATCGACCGGAGGTTCAACGATATCGGTTCGTTCGAGGACCATATCGACCATTTGACGGACGATACCGATGTACGCGGACTTTATAATATGATTTGCAGTCAATTCCGTACATTTGTCAAGAACAGAGATTACCGGTCGATATTGAAGGTTTACAATCAGAAGTCGATGTTGACGAACAGTAATGTCTGTAACCTGTGCGGATTGGCGAATAAAGATAAATATTTGAGGGTGATACTTTCCATATTGCGGGAAGATAGACCGGAAGCCGAGGGCATACGCTCTACGATACGGGCCTGTTTCGGATTGGATAAAGAAGAGTCTCATGGTTAAGGATTGGATTTCGGCGGCTCGTCCGCGCACGCTGCCGGCATCGGCCAGCCCGGTGATCGCCGCTTCGGCTTATGCCTTTTATGCCGGTACATTTCGTTGGGTTCCCGCCGTGTTGTGTTTGTTGTTCGCTTTATTGGCACAAGTCGCCTCTAATATGGCGAACGACTACTTCGATTATGTGAAGGGGAGCGATAAAGCCGGTAGGGTAGGACCTCGTCGAGCCGTCGCTTCGGGCGATATAACTCCGCGAGCCATGCTTATGGGTACATTCTGCGTTTTAGGAGTGGCTTGTGCGGTAGGATTGGGACTTGTTTTTTTTGCCGGTTGGCAGTTGATACCGATAGGTGTGATTATAGCGGTGTTTGCATTGGCCTATACGGCAGGTCCTTATCCGTTGGCCTATCACGGATTGGGCGATGTAACCGTGTTTTTGTTTTTCGGTCTGGTTGCTGTGAACATGACCTATTATGTACAGGCTTTACAGTTCGATGCAGATGTGTTTCTGCTGTCGATCGCTATGGGATTGTTGTCTATAAATATTCTGTTGGTGAATAATTATCGGGACATGGAAGAAGACGCTGCGGCGAATAAACGAACGACGGTGGTGCTGTTCGGGAGGCGTTTTGCTTTGTGGTGGTATTTTGTGAACGGGGTGATCGCCGTTTTGTTGCTTTTACCTTGTTTGGCAGATTTCGGAATCGTGTATATATTTTTACCAGCCATTGTATATCTGTTTCTTCATATAAAGACAGGGTTGGCGATTAAGCAGCGGGTGGGTGAGGCATTGAATCCCCTGCTGGGAGCGACGGCTCGGAATCTACTCGTTTTTACGATTTTGGTTTCTGTGGTGTGGATATGTAAAGGATTAGGATTATGAGCAGGACGATTTTATTCATTGCCGCATTTTGGTTGGCTGTGCCATTGTGGGGGCAGTCGGGTATTATGCCGCGCCGAAGTTCTTCTATAAAAATTCCGAGTCAGGAAACAATGGAGAAAATAACCGAAGCCGACCCCGAGTTGGTAAGTCGGGAACCGGTATCGACATTATCCGATACGATATCTCGGGCGTTGCTGTTTTCTCCGGTAGCTGTCGATATGTTAGGGTTCGATAAACGTATGAGCGATACGAAAGAAAGTTTCCTTTTGCGAAACAATACACCTTATCGGTTGTCTCGGGTAGTCTTGAAAATGATTTATCGTACCCCAGACGGTCAAATGATCGATTATCGTACTCGCATGGTGGATTGTGATCTTTTGCCTCGTTCGACTCGCAAGTGTGAAATCGAGAGTTTCGACCGTTCGAAAAATTATTATCATGTCGATTCTCCCCCGTCTCGTGTGTCTGGACGTCCGTTCAAAGTGAGTTTCCTGCTATTGAGATATGATATTGTGATAGAGCCGTAACTCTTTTTTATAACTTCTCGTCAACTTTAACGCCTTACGGTTGACCCAAAAGGGGTATCTCCTTGTTTTAAGAGTGATTGTCGGAATAACCCGGCAACGTTAATTTATAAACTTATTTAGGAGGTATAATTATGACACCTGCAAAGCATCAACAAAACTGGCTCCCCGGAATTTTTAACGATTTCTTCGGAAATGAATGGATCGCTAAAACTAGCAGTGCGGCTCCGGCCATTAATATTGTAGAAACGGAAAAGGAATATGAGGTCCAAATTGCAGCACCGGGTATTACCAAAGACGACTTCGATATAACGGTCGACAAAGAAAATCATTTGGTCGTTACGGTAGAGCACAAACAAGAGGAAAGCGAAAAGGATAAAAAAGGACGTTATTTGCGCCGAGAATTTTCGTATTCGCAATTTCAACAGACTTTGATTTTACCGGATAATGTCAATACGGATGCCATTGAAGCACATCAGAACAACGGTGTATTGACAGTGATGATTCCGAAAAAGCAAACTCCTATGATGGCAGAAAAAAAGAAAATTATGGTAAAATAAACTTTTTCTGCATGGATAGCATACATAAAAGAGAGGGCTGCAATTTGCGGCCCTCTCTTTTATGTATTATCGCCACGTGAAATTCTTTTTTCTCGTTACAGAACCTATTACCTTGAAATAAAGGTTTATACATGGTTGTATGAAGGAAAAGAACGGTAAGGAGAAAAAAAGTCTCGGTTTGCGGAGTATTTTTGCAGCCCGTCGATAGACGATGACTTTGATCGAGAATAAAGACAAGGCCAGTATCGAGGCCAAAACAGCGGTTGTCCAATTATGTATGATGCCCTCTACCCATAGACAAACGAACAGAATATCGAAAGCATAATCAAAGAACTTAGCTATGCCGAATATCGATTTGGCTGTGGTATGAAGGTATTTGGAAGTAAAGTCGTATTGTAGCTTCAATTCTTTCCATGCTTCGTAGTTATCCTGATAAGTCGCGGTCATTTGTCCCGCTTCGGATATTTCTACACGGGTGTTGGTTCGGTTGGCTATCTCGTTGATGAACAGGTCGTCGTCTCCGTAGTGCAGATGTAGAAATTTGGAAAACCCTTTATTTTTGAAGAATAATTCTTTACGGTATGCCATGTTGGAACTTACTCCCATATAAGGCCGATTGATGAGGGCGAAAGACAAATATCGGATAGAAAATAACAGTTGGTCATAAGAGCAATACCAGAAAGAGAATTTTTCTTTTTCCTTTCGTTCAATGGCCGTATAGCCTAAAACAATGTCGATTCCGGGAACGAAGTTTCGGGCGATAGTGGCCAACCATTCGTTGTTTCTTGGATCGCAATTGGCGTTTGTGAATACGACTATATCGTATCGAGCGGCTTTTATACCGAGGGTCAGAGCCAGTTTTTTATGGCTTAGGTTGCGCGATCCTTCCGGTACGTAGGTGTGGTATAGATTTTTATATTGCGTCTCCAAAACGGAGAGTATGTCTTTGGAATCGTCGGTTGAATCGTCATTGACTACGATGACTTCGAATTCGGGGTATGCCTGATTTAGAATTTTGGGCATGTATTTAACGAGGTTTTCGGCATCGTTTTGGGCATAAACGATTACCGATACCGCAGGATATTGGTGGGTATATTCTATTTTTCCGTTTTTTTCTTTTTGATAAAAGTGAAAGGGGCGATTGAAAAGATAAAATTGATAGATTATTTCGATAATCCAAATCAGAATCAGTATCCCCAAGCAATATATTTCTGGGGTAGAAAAATCCCAAGAAAAGTTTAAATCCATAACGTGTGATAAAATGAATTACAAACGTACATAAACTTTTTCAAACAGACCGTTTGAAATGATTTTAATATTCTTTTTTATCGAAGACCGATAGAAAATAGTATATTAAGAAGCTGTATGTAAGAACTTTTCGTGAATGGTGAAAAATTGTAAGAAAAAAATTGTAATAAAGGTTCAAAAAGATGTTGAGATATGTATAATAAAAGGGCTTGGTACAACGTTATAAAATAGAATTATACCGGGCTAATCCGGACGGAAAAGAATAATGTAATGAAAATAAATGTGTTAAGTGCTATTGTCTTATTGCTTGTGGTTTCTTCCTGTTCAACCAGTAAGACTGCTTATTTTGAAAATTTGGATATTGAAGAGATGAGCGGAAAGATGGATGTAGGCAATTATGAATTGCGAATAGCTCCCGACGATATGCTATCGATAACGGTTTCGTCGGTTGTTCCCGATGCGGCCGCACCTTATAATTTACCGGCTGTTTCCTATTCTGAGCCGGGGAAGCAAGAGCTGACGATTGTGCCTAATTTACAAGTCTATACGGTAGATAAAAATGGCTATATCTATTTCCCGATAGTAGGGCGTATTCGAGCCGAAGGAATGACCCGCAATGAACTGTCGAAGTTTATAGAGGATAAAATTCGTCCTGAGCTGAAAGACCCTTTTGTATTGGTACAATTCATGAATTTTAAAGTCGTTGTACTGGGCGAAGTGAAAACCCCGGGGCAGATATCGGTACAAACAGAGCGTATGTCGATACTCGATGCCATAGGTGCGGCAGGAGATTTGACTATCTATGGTGAACGGAAAAATGTATTGTTGATGCGGGAAGAAAATGGTAAGCGGATTTTTCATCGTTTCGATTTGACCGATCAATCTCTATTTGAATCGCCCTATTTTTATTTAAGACAGAACGATGTCGTTTACGTTATGCCGAATAAAGCGCAGCGAAATAATTCGAATTACAATCAATTGGCACAATATCGCATATCTGTGGTGAGTACTGTTGTGAGTGCCATTTCGGTGTTGGCATCGTTGGCGATAGCATTGTTCATTAAGTAATGAAAAGATTTTTTTTATGGAAGAAAAATATACCTCGGAAAGAAGAAATGATAATATCGATATCGTCGCTTTATGGCGTGCCGCATGTAGAAAATGGTATCTCTTTGTAGGGTCGATTGTTGTTTGTGTAGCGTTGGTAGTTTGTTATTTGAAGATTGCCAAGCCTGTATATGAGGTTTCTGCCGATATTCTTGTCAATGAAGATGAGAAAAAAGGCGGTGGCGGATTGTCTTCATTGATGGGGGATATTGCAGGAGGCGGATTCTCGTTAGACGGTATGATAGGTGGTGGCTCGGTGAATGACGAGATATTGGTTATTTCGTCGCATTCTTTAATTCGAGAAATGGTTCAAAGACTCGATTTGAATATATCATATACGAGCAAAAAAAACTTTTTCAAAAAGAAAGAGTATTATCGTAATTCTCCCCTTACCGTAGAAATTCCCGAATCGATGGTGGATACATTGTCGAGTGGATTTGTAGTTAAAGTTCAAACGGGTGACTCTGACGATAAAATCAAGGTCTTGTTGAAGAAAGGGTTCTTTACGACTTTGGTCGAAATGGAAGCGACATCGTTCCCGATAAAGGTAGATTATGGAGAGGGGATTATTATCGATAAGACCCAATTTTATGAGCCGGGCAAGAAGTTGAAGTTTGTCGCTCATGTTAACGGGTATGACGGCGAAGCTGAAATATTGGAGAAAAGGCTGGATATCGATTTGTCGGATAAAAAAGCTAATTGCATTTCATTAAAAATAAGGGAATCGAATAAGCAAAGAGGAAAAGATATACTCAATACGTTGATAGAATGTTATAACGAGGATGCTGTGCTGAATAAAAACTTGAAGGCGCAAAATATGCTTTCGTTTATCGATGAGCGTTTGATAACGGTAAAAGAAGAACTCCATGAAGCCGAGAGGATTGTAGAACGGTATAAAAGAGAAAACGATTTGTCCGATATAGATGCCGAAGCCAAAATCATTCTTGAAGCAAACAGTCAATACCGCAAATTACTGTTGGAAGCCGAAACACAATATTCGATTATTTCGATGGTAGATAGTTTCCTGAATAAGCCGGAAAACAAGTATTCTTTGGTTCCTGTTACGACCGGTTTGCCCGATCGGGGAGCTGCCGAGGCGATTAATGAATATAATAAATTGCTATTGGAGAGAATGCGTTTGCTTCGTACAGCAAAGGATTCGAACTTGGCTTTACGTACACTTACCGCTCAAATAGATGTCATGCGTGAGAATATATTGAATACGGTGTCGAAAGCGAAAGAAAGTTCGGATATAGCCCGTACCGATTTGAAGAAACAAGAGGAGGATTTTCGGTCTAGGTTGCGGGGATTCCCTGAGCAAGAGAGAGAGTATATGGATATAAAAAGGAATCAGCTTATTAAGAATGAATTATATACTTTCTTGATGAAGAGGCGGGAGGAGAGCGCTATGACATTGGCGGCGACTTCGCCTAAATGTAGGATTGTCAATCCGGCTTATAGTAAAAATAAACCGGTTGCACCGCAATCTTTGATTCTTTTATTGATCGCTTGTGGAATCGGATTGGTACTGCCCGTTGTCTACTTATATGGAAAGACTGTTTTCTCTGTGAAGTTCAATAACAAAAATGATTTGCGCAGATTGACAGATTTGCCTATTGCTGGTGAAATTTGTCATAGTTCTACTTCGGGCTATGTCGTTTTGAGAGAAAACAGTGTTTCTCCTGCCGCTGAAATGTTCCGTTTATTACGGTCTAATTTACAATTTATGTTGCCGGGTGGAGGAAAGGGTATTCTGTTGGTAACCTCGTCAGAACCGGGAGAAGGAAAATCGTTCGTCAGTCTTAATCTGGCTTACTCGATAGCTTTAATGAGGAAGCGTACGGTTTTGATCGATTTGGATTTGCGGAATCCGAAAATTGCTGATTATTTGGGGCTCTCGGTGACTACTGGGCTGACGAATTATTTGGTTTCGAATAAAGAAGGTGGAGAGAACGATTTGATTCATCATGTGGCACAAGAAGGCTTTCTTGATGTCATAACGGCCGGCCCCGTTCCACCGAATCCTTCCGAGCTTTTATTGTCCGAAAAATTGGATAGTTTAATGGCTCGTCTTCGAGAAAAATATGATTATGTAATTGTCGATACAGCTCCTGTGGAGAGAGTTTCTGATACGTTCTCGTTGACTCGTTTTGTCGATGCCACGTTATATGTTTGCAGGGCTGATTATACGCATAAAAATAGTGTATTCAATGTCGAGGATTTTGTAGCAGAGGGTTCTTTGAAAAATGTAATGTTCGTCTTGAACGATACGGAAATAAAAAAGACTTATGGGTATTCGGTGAAACATACAAGGGGATAAGCGATGATTTCCTTGAATAAAATATTCTATGGGCTGTTTATTCTGATGCTTGTGGCGGGGATTTATACCTATCAATTGATGTGGTTTAAAAGTTCCGACGAGTTGATTACATTGCTTTTAGCTCTTTTATGTGTACTGGATATATTAAGTAATAAGAACCATCGGCGTTATAAAGGTCTTTTTTGGATCGTAGGGATAATGACGTTTTACCTGTTGTATTCGTTGGTTGGCGTTCATTATAATACCCCTAAGGCGATATTCTATGATTTTTTTATTCAAATCAAGCCCTTCATCGCTTTTTATGTAGCTTATGCTATGGGGGTAAGGTTTACGGGAGCTCAAAAACTTTTTTTGAAAAAACTATGCGTTGTTCTCAGTGTGGCGATGCTGGGAATAATACTTGTAGGCTTAGGAGAGGCTTTCTTCTTTCATGTAGCGTACTATGGTCTTATCAGTACGGTTTTATTTTTGATATATTATTATTGCTCTTGCCAGGATATGTGCCGTAAGGACAAGATTATCATGCTGTTTATCTTGTCTGTGGGGTTTTTTAGCACACGCTCCAAATTTTATGGATTTTATGTGGCCGCACTGTATCTCTTTTTGTGGTACAAACCGGGACAATTGTCGAAAGTAAAGTTAAAGCAGTGGGTAATGATGGCTTTGGTTTTCTGTGGCGTCTTATATGTAGCTTGGGATAAAATCAATTATTATTTTATTTCTTCCGGTTTGTTTTCCGGGGAGGAGAATATGGACGAATCCTTTGCTCGGGCTGCACTATATATCAGGGCTCCTCAGGCTTTGATGGACCATTTCTTTCTGGGTTCTGGATTGGCATCGTATGCCACCTATTCTTCGGGAATAATAGGCTATTCGCTTTTGTATAAAGAATACAATTTAGATGAGGTTTGGGGACTGTTGGAAGGCGATTGTCCGTTTGTTTCCGATACCTATTTCCCGGAGTTGGTACAATTTGGAATGGTAGGGATTGTATTGTTCTTTTATTTTTGGATATGGGTATATAAAAAACTGAAAATTATTATAGGTTCTCCTTATGCGGTGCACCTCCATAAAATAGGCTTGATGATCATTTTGTTTATATTCATTGAGTCGGTTGCGGGTAGTGCTTTCTTGCAAGGTTCCGGTATTGTTGTAATGATTCTGTTGGGCTTTGTCGTAAGAGATATTTCTGTGATAAGAGAGAAAGAAACAAGGGTATCAAAAGAAGCGATGGTGAAGAAATGAATAGAAGTACGAAATTTATAAACGATATTTTTATTTATGCCATAGGAAACCTCGGATCCAAATTGATCACATTTCTTTTGGTTCCTCTATATACATATTATATATCCCCCGATGATTTTGGATATTATGATATTGTCCTGACTCTTACGTTTTTGGCAATGGGGTTTATAACGTTTCAATTGCGAGACGGTACTTTTCGTTTTTTGCTCGATAATGAAGACGAATATACTCGTAAAGGAGTCGTTTCGTTTTCCTATAAATTGATGGCCCAATCCTCTTTGGTGGTATTGTTGGTGGGGATTGTTTTTTCTTTCTTTTACGATATACGGGATTGGGGGTGGATTGTCGCATTTGTAATCACGCTTTCGTTGTATGAGGTAGAAGTCCAAATCGTAAGAGGCTTGGGACAAAATAAATCTTTTGTCTTGGCCGGTATATTGACCGCCTTTCAGATAGGATTGTACAGTTTGATTTTTGTTGCTTGGTTACGAATGGGAATTGCGGGCATATTTTGTTCCAATATATTGTCCCGTTTGGTGACAATGGTTATTATAGAATTTCGGGCACGAGTATTTAAACGCTATTTTATCGTTAGTTTTAGAGATAAGTCTCTGAATAGAGCTCTGTTGAAATATTCTTTGCCTTTGTTGCCGAATGCTGTTTGCTGGTGGCTTTTGGGAAGTTCCAGTCGATTGTTTATAGAACATTTCTTAGGTTTGGAGGCCAATGGTATATTTGCGGTAGCCATGAAATTCTCTACTATATTAGAGACATTTTCGGTGATCGTATATCAAGCATGGCAAGAGACTGCTATTAAACAGTACGGGGCGGCAGACCGGTCGAAGTTCTTTTCCAGAATATTCAATACATATATTCTCATATTGTCCGTTTTAGCGCTGATTTTTGTTTTCGTGCTGAAAATCAATTATTCATGGCTGGTGGATTCTCGTTATTTAGAGAGTTTGCAATATTTATATCCGATGTTTATCTCGGTAATTTGTTTTGCATTGGCATCGTTTTACGATTTGGGCTATCAATGTTCGAAGCAGACCGTGAGAAATCTGCCGGGAGTGATTACTACAACGGGATTGAATTTAATCATGAATTATGTTTTCATTCGTTTTATGGGTATTTGGGGAATTGTCCTTTCGTCCATTCTTTCTTATCTGTTTATGCTTGGTTTCCGGATAATCGATACGTGGAAATTTTTTCCGGTGAAGGTATCGATGGAAATCATTTATCCGATTTTGTTCTTGATAGGAGGGGCGATAGTATTTTATAGGGTAGATTCGATTATATTGCAAATCATTTATATTACAGTGATTGTGATTCTTAGCTATTGTATTCAACCGAGAACGATTCGGCAGGAATTACAAATGAAGATAAAAGCCTTGTTTAATTGAATAAAATTTTGGCATAAATAAACGAGTTCGTTGGTAATCTTATTTATACGAAGACTTACAGCATGTTGCGAAAATAGGTTACACTTGGCAGGGCCAAATTTATTTGTTTCTGCTTTCGTTTGTGCTATCTTTGCGGTAATAAATAGACTTTACGTATGAAAATCATAGTTATCAATCCCATTCTTTTTACTCATGAAAAAGGAGTTATACCACATGTAACTACTATAAAAGAGACGATGATCTATGATTTGTGTTTGGCTTATCATCGAGCCGGGCATGCTGTCACATTGATAGCGGCAGCCGATTATGCACCTGAGAGAGAGGAGACGTATGATTTTGAAGTCGTCTTTTTGAAGTCGATTGGACGAAAAATATTTCAACCGAGTGTACTTCCCTTTTTACCGGGAGTATGGAGGTACTTACAGCAAAGAAAAGGTGATGTCGATATGGTTTTAGCAAGTGAGACTTTTTCTATACCGTCATTGTTTGCTTCGCTCATTGTCCCTCGTAAAACTGTAATTTGGCAGGAATTAGGAGCTCACAATCGCAAGATGAAAACTTGGCCTTCTCGCATTTGGTATAATATAATAGCTCGCTGTTTTATGCGTAAGGCTTGGATTATACCTCGGTCGTATGTCTCGCAGCGGTTCATTCGGCGATATATGCCTCGTGTCGGCGACCCCATAGGACATGGGGTAGTAGTGACATTGGAGAAAGAGATGTCGAATAAAAAGAGCCAGTTCTTGACTGTCGGACGTTTATTTTGGGAAAAGAATGTCATATCTGTTATTCGTAAGTTCGATGCTTTTCTTTCAAAATATCCTCAATACAGAGATTACATATTGTATATAGCCGGCGATGGCGTGTTGAGAGAAGAGTATGACCGACAAATAAAAGAAATGGGGCGAGAGCGGCAAATCGTCCTATTGGGGAAACTGCCTCATAAAGAATTGTTTCGGTATTATCGGGATTCGAAGGCTTCTTTGTTCGATTCTCTGCGAGAGTTGAATATGCTGGCGATTATGGAATCTGTGGCGATGACAACGCCGGTGGTTACGAATCGTGTGCCGTTTGATAGTGAGATAGTAGAGAAGCGAAAGTTGGGAATCGCTAAAAATGACTGGAACGAGGACGATATAGCTCGAATGATAGAGCGAAATGACGAGTATGTGGAAAATTGCAGGGAATATGCTTCTTTAATTACTGTCGATGCGGTCGCTCGACGAATTATAGATTCGTTTGAGAAGGCTTCGAAATATAATAGCTGATGGGAAAGATTCGGGATATAACGTTCGATATAGCAAAGGGAATAGGGATTGTATTGGTCGTTATCGGGCATTATATTCCCGATAACGCTCCTTCGTGGTATATCGGATTTGTAAGTTTTGTCTATCATTTCCACATGCCTCTTTTTTTCATGATCGCTGGTTTTTTTTATGAGCGTTCTATAAAAAAGATAGGTTATTGGCGGTTTGTACGCTCGAAGTTCGAGCGATTGATGTTTCCCTATTTTATTCTTTCTTGGGCGATTATAGGGATTAAAATACTGGTCGACGGGTTTATGCAAGTCGATCACCCGGTTTCGATAAGCGCTTTATATCGAGTGTTTTATTTTCCGGAAGCCGGGTATTTTTTATGGTTTGTTTATGTTTTGTTTTTAATATTTTGTATCGTCCCGGTTTTTAAGTCAGGGAATCGCTTGGTACTATTGTCTCTTCTTTCGCTGGGGCTCGCTTTTTGGGATACGGCTCCCGAATATTTTTGTATTGAACAGTTTTGTTTGAATTCGATTTTTTTTGTATCAGGAATGTGGGTGGCCCGAAAATCATGGATAGAGCAAGCGATATACCGGTATTCTATTCTTTGGATTGTAATTACGATCGGCTTCTCGATCATATATGAATTTATTTCCGATAAATTTTGGATCGAAACTTTGGCCGTCCTCCTCGGTGTCACCGGTAGTTTTATGATTCTGGGCATATCCAAGTCATTATCTCGTTTAACTGTCTCATTTGTAGAATGGTTGAAGTATATAGGAACTATGTCCATGACTATATATTTGTTTCATACTCTATTTATGGGTGTGGTAAAGTCAATTTTAACACATATATTGTCGGGCGGAAATATAATAGAATTTGTGTTCGTTACGTTATTTATAGTAGGAACGGGAATAGTCTGTCCCATTTTATTGTATAAATGGGTATGGATAAAAAATAAATTTACGTCCCGAATATTTAAATAACCTGAACACGACCCATGAAGCGAATGCCACGTATCCTTTTGGTAAATAAATTTTACTATCCGAGAGGGGGAGATTGTATTTGTATGATCAATCTCGAAGCCTTGTTACGTCGTCTCGGATATGAAGTGGCCGTGTATTCTATGGTTTATTCTCAGAATTTGCCCAGTGAAATGTCGGGCTATTTTGCATCGGAAATTTCATTTTCCGATGGACTTAAAAATAAGACAAGAGCGGCTTGCCGTATCTTTGGATTAGGAGATATAAAAAAATCGTTTAAGAAGATATTGAATGATTTTCGTCCTGACATAGTCCATTTTCACAATATTCATTCTTATCTTTCTCCGGTCGTCGTAAAATTGGCGAAAGAATATGGCTGTCGTACTGTTTGGACGCTACATGATTATAAATTGTTATGTCCATCGTATAACTGCCTTTGTCAAGGGAAAATTTGTGAAGCCTGCTTTACCGATCGTTTTCAAGTATTTCGTCGGAAATGTATGAAAGGAAGCCGGATAGCCAGCGCATTGGCTTATGGAGAAGCCTTATGGTGGAATCGGAAAAAACTGCAACGCTGGGTCGATACTTTTGTTTGCCCTAGTTCTTTTATGGCACAGAAGATGAGAGCCTGCGGTTATGATTACACGAAATTATCCGTAATTTGTAATTTTATAGAACAGGATAAATTGGATTTTTTTCATTCGACAGAGATAAATGAAGGGGAAAAGTCGCGCTACTATTGCTATGTAGGTCGTTTGTCCGAGGAAAAAGGTGTACGCATGTTGCTCGAAGTGGCAGAGTCTCTGCCATTCCCTCTGTATATTGCGGGAGATGGGCCGTTGCTGAATGAGTTGCAGGCAAAATATAGTTCGGGAAATGTCATTTTTTTAGGACACCTTTCGTCTATGGAGATAGTACGATTGGTGAAACATGCGCAGACGATGGTAGTTCCTTCCATTTGGTATGAAAATAATCCGTTAAGTGTGATAGAGTCTTTGTGTATGGGAACGCCGGTTATCGGAGCCGAAGTCGGTGGAATACCGGAACTGATACGTGAGGGCGATGGTATGTTGTTCCGCATGGGAGATAAGGAAGAATTAGCCTCGGCTATTGTTTCTGTGATGTCTAAGGACAACGTGGATACACAAGGTATTGCACGACGAGCCCAAAAACGATTCTCGGAGGAACGATATTGGGCGGAATTGAAGAGTGTGTATGACTTGTGAAAACAAGATGTTCGATATATAAAATTTTTGATAGACCGGTGAAAAAGGTTTATCTTTGCATAATATTTGTAAGAAATGAAAGTTTTTGCGCCTACCGATATAAGCATTATTACCACTTATCGCTGCCCCATGCAGTGTAAGATGTGTAATATCTGGAAAAATCCGACAGATCCGCGGCTGGAAATTCAACCGGAAGAATTGGAGATTTTGCCGCATGTGAAATTTATCAATATAACAGGGGGAGAACCTTTTATTCGTGAAGATTTAGATAAGATTGTGGAGGTCGCTTTTCGAAAAGCCCCCAGAGTTGTTATTTCCACGTCGGGGTGGTTCGAGGAGCGAGTATTGGAGTTGGCGAGAAAATTCCCCAAAATAGGAATACGTATCAGTATCGAGGGTTTATCCCAAAAGAATGATGAATTACGGGGAAGAGCCGGAGGTTTTGATAAAGGGTTGAGGACTCTCTTGTCACTTAGGGAAATGGGCGTGAAGGATATTGGGTTCGGTATAACGGTGTCGAATAATAATTCCGAAGATATGCTTTCCCTATATCGTCTTTCCAAAGCCTTGAATATGGAGTTCGCTACCGCTGCGTTTCATAATTCGTATTATTTTCACAAAGATGACAATGTGATTACCAATCGCGATACCGTTTGTGGTAACTTTGCCGAGCTGATCAATATGCAAATGAGGGAAAAACACCCCAAATCATGGGCACGGGCATTTTTTAATATGGGATTGATAAACTATATCGAAGGAAATCGCCGTATGTTGCCGTGTGAAGCAGGTTTGATGAATTGTTTCATAGATCCTTATGGCGAAGTTTATCCTTGCAATGGGTTGGAAGCTAAGTATTGGAAAGAGAGTATGGGAAACATTCGACAGGCGAACTCTTTTTCGGATATTTGGAGCAGCGAACAAGCCCAACATGTGCGTAGTTTAGTACGCAAATGTCCGAAGAATTGTTGGATGGTCGGCACGGTCTCTCCGGTTATGAAGAAATTTGCTTATGCCCGTCACCCCATGGGGTGGATTATCAAAAATAAATTACGTTCTCTTTTAGGGAAACCTGTTTGTCTGGATAAGAAATGGTACGACGTGGGGCAAGATCCCATGCAGGGGAATTTAGGACGTGAGTAAACGGGGGAGGGGAGTGTTGCGATGAAGATAGTTGTAGTCGGTACTCGTGGTATCCCCGATATTCAGGGAGGTGTGGAAACACACTGTGAGGAATTATATCCCCGATTAGCTGCTATGGGACATGATGTGACGGTTGTTCGTCGTTCGTGTTACGTCACTCCCCAAAATAAGATTAAGGAGTATAGAGGTGTTCATCTAAAAGATATTTATGCTCCCCGCAGAAAAAGTATAGAAGCCATTGTTCACACTTTTTTAGCGATTATTTATGCTCGTTGGGTCGGTGCTGACGTTTTACATATCCATGCTATCGGCCCGGCTTTGTTAACCCCGTTGGCCCGGTTGTTGGGATTACGAGTGGTGATGACCCATCACGGTCCCGATTATGATAGGCAGAAGTGGAATAAGACAGCTAAGTCTGTGCTCAGATGGGGCGAACGAATGGGGGCGAATTATGCCAACGAAGTGATTGTAATTTCTACTGTGATAGATAATATTTTACGTGAAAAGTATGATCGCACGGACGCGCACTTGATTTATAATGGCGTGAATAAGCCTGTGCCGGCAAAAAACGACAGTTATATTCGGTCGTTGGGGTTGACACCTCGACGATATGTTTTGGCCGTAGGACGTTTTGTGGAGGAGAAAGGATTCGATTTACTCATAAAAGCATTTGCTCGTATTTCCGATTCGAACTGCAAATTGGTCATAGCTGGTGATGCCGACCATGAAGATCATTATTCTGTCTCTTTAAAACGGCTGGCAGAAGAACACCATGTCGTTCTCACAGGCTTCGTAAGGGGGGCTAAATTGAATGAGCTCTTTTCCCATGCGCGTTTGTTTGTCCTTCCGTCTTTTCATGAAGGACTGCCCATTGTGCTGCTCGAAGCGTTGAGTTATCGGTTGCCGGTATTGGTCAGCGACATTCCGGCAAATAGGCTTGCCTGCCTCGATGCCTCCGATTTTTTCGTCACGGGGAACATCGGCTCGTTGGAAGAGAAATTATCTTGTAAATTAGAGGGAGAAATGGAAGAACGTCATTATGATTTATCTCCTTATAATTGGGACTATATTGCGTCTCAGGTAGATTCTGTATATCGGTTAGGTAAGAAACCCCGATAATAAAAAATATTCCTTCGATAAAAATTTCCGCTATTTTCGAACTATCTTTTGTCGGTTTTGTTTTTGGAGTATAACAATGGTGTTATTACATAACAATCAAAACAAAACTGATATGAAAAAACTAATCCCAATTCTTTTTGTCGTAGCGGTATTAGCTGCATGCCAAAAAGAGCCCAGCCTTTCCAAGCTGGATGATGATTATGTGGTGTTTACCGATTATGATAAATCGGCCGACTTCGGCGAATATCTCACCTATTATATGCCGGATAGTGTCTTACTCATTACGAATAATGAAAAAGCGACCTATTGGACAAATGAAGATGCCGATTATATTCTCGAAACATTTGCCGACAATATGGCTGCTCGGGGATTCACATTGGTCGATTCGAAAGAAGATGCCGATTTAGGGTTACAGGTAAGCTATATTGAAGACGTACGTTATTTCGTCGATTATCCCAATGACTATTGGTGGTGGGGATATCCCGGATATTGGGGACCCGGATATTGGGGATCATATTGGAACAGTTGGTATTATCCCTATCCCGTAGTATATAGTTATAGTGTGAATTCATTTTTGGCCGAGTTAGTCGACTTAACGAATAAAAACAGTAGCAATCGACGGTTAACGATTCTTTGGGATTCCTATATGGCCGGATTGAAGAGTGGCTCCCCTAGATTAAATAGAAATTTAATAATCCAAGCGATAGACCAGTCGTTTGTTCAGTCTCCTTATTTGACGAATAAATAACGGGCTACCCCATTTTGTATATTAATAAAAAGAAAACGAATTATGAAAACTATTAAACACATATCGTTATGGGTGGTAGTCGCTACTTGTATGGTAGCCGTGTCGACCCGGGGAAACGCACAAGCCGTTTCGAGTACTTATTTTAATGTCGATTGGCAGTTTAACGCTCCTGTTGGGAACAGTTATGCCGATAAAGCCAGTGGATGGGGTATGAATTTTGAAGGTGGTTATTATGTAATGCCTAAAATGGCTATTGGAGCTTTTATTTCTTATCACACGAATAATAAATATATAGACAGGCAGACTTTGATGTTAAAGAGCAATTCGGCTCTTACGACCGACCAGCAACATTCGTTGTTTCAGCTACCCTTTGGTCTGTTGGCAAAATATCGCTTTACGACCGACGGAATTTTAGAACCTTATGCAACGGTGAAATTGGGCGCCAATTATAGTCGCATGTCTTCTTATTTGCAGGCTTGGGAGATTTATGATGATACATGGGGTTTTACCGTGTCTCCCGAAATCGGAGTGAGTATTTTCCCGAATCCGAGTGTCCGTTATGGTTTCCACGTAGCTTTATATTATAATTATGCTACTAATAAGAGTAAAGTATTGACCTATGATATCGATGGTCGTAACAATATAGGGTTCCGTTTAGGTGTCTCTTTCTAAAAAGGTTAGTCTCGGTATAAAGGGGGAATAAATGTATATTCATACACTTTATTCCCCTTTTTTGTTAAATAAAGAAAGGGGAGTTGTGCCGTAGTGCTTTATATATTATTTTTGTCTCGATTATCAATAATATTCATACATTATGTATCATCGTTTGAGAGTAGGATTATTAGTCGTTTTCTGTTTATCTATCGGAAATTTATTCGGGGTTTTTGCCCAACATTCGACAGATTACTATTCTTTGTCGATGGCCGGAAATGCCGGAAACGGGATTTTTGCACCGTATTATTTGTCTGCCAATAAGCATGGGTTGGTAACACACAGTAAAAGCGGATATTTGCGAGCCTCGGTTTTTAAAGGCTTGGAGATGAACAAACGGTTTTCCTATGAGTTCGGTATCGATTTGGTTGGATTGATGTCTTCTACATCTCCGGTATCCTATTATTCAGACGGAAACCTGAAAACGTATAATCCGGGTGTGTCGTCTTTCCTCATACAACAAGCCTATATAGGCATGAAATACCGCATGATTTTTATATCGGCAGGTTGTCGGGAGCTTACCGATGAAGTAGTGAATTTTGAGTTGAGTTCCGGCGGGTTGGTCTGGTCGGGTAATGCACGGCCTATACCCCAAGTTAGAGCCGGATTTATCGATTTTGTAGATATTCCGTTTACGAAGGGCTGGGTACAGATTAAGGGTGAGCTCGCGTATGGAAAGTTTATGGACAACGATTTTTTAAGAGACCATTACAATTATTATAATCAGTATATTACGACCGATGCTTTATATCACCATAAATCCATTTCGTTTCGTTCCAATCCCGACAAACCCTTTGTCGTAACGATCGGAGCCGAACTGGCAGCACAGTTCGGAGGCACAAAACGGTATTATAAAGAGGGCGTTTTGATAGATTCTCTCACGATGAAAAGTCCGACACGCTTGAAAGATTTTTTTAAAATCTTGTTTCCGTCGTCTGGTGATGGTCAGTCCAATAAAGGCGATCAGGCCTACTACTATGGAAACCATGTGGGACAATGGAATTTATCGGCGGAATACAGGTTCAAAAACAATTCTTCTGTAAGAGGTTACTTCGAATGGTATTACGACGATGCATCGGGAATGGGGAAGTTCAATGGTTGGGACGGTCTATGGGGGCTTGAATATAAGAGCGGTAAGAAAAACTGGCTGTCGAATGTCGTTTTAGAATATTTGGATATGACCAATCAAAGTGGGCCTCTGAATTGGTGTCCGAGTGATTATAATGATCCTAAATTGGATATAGAAGCCACAGGAGCCGATGATTACTACAATAACTATTTCTATAACGGTTGGGCGCATTACGGCCTTTCCAATGGTACGGCAATGGCTAAATCCTTGTTGTACAATACAGATGGTTATATGAGATACAAGCATAACAGAATACGAGGAGTCCATTTAGGAGCGTCGGGTTATATCGCTCCTGAATGGAAATATAAAATATTAGCGTCGTATCGAACCTCTTGGGGAACGACTTTTCTTCCGTTAGCCGATACCCAACACGATATGTCGGGGCTGATAGAATGTGTTTATTCTCCGATAAAACTTTCGGGGTGGTCGTTTTCCGCTTCTTTGGCCGGAGATTGGGGCGAATTGTATGGAGATAAATGGGGTGTTGCTATCGGTATCAGGAAAAGTGGAATTTTAACAATTGGAAAATGAAGAACAAGATGATGATTCGCCGTATTTTAATAGGATTGTTTTTGGGGATTGTTGTCACCTCTTGTACTCATAATGATGGGTATATAGGTCCTCTTTTCGGGAAATGGCAATTGATTGAGATGTGGGAGAATGGTACAATGACCCCACATGATAGTCTTTACTATAATTTTCAGAGTAGTGTCATAAAGTTACAATTGGTTCATCGGGGAGGAATAGAAAATGCAACAGACAATTATTTCGGGAGTTACGTTCGCGAAGATGACATACTGAAATTTAAAATAATGGAACCCTCTTGGTTTGAAACAGAACTACCTCCTGTTTTCAAGTTGAAAATGAACGAGGAATATACTTTTTACATTGAGAAACTTACCTCTTCCAAAATGATTTTGACCCGGGGTGAAGATGAACGCTTTGTTTTCCGAAAGTTCTGAATTTACAGATATCGGATTTCCCGATTTTCAGAATTCTCCGAGATTTGCTTGGGATATAATTTAATGAATCCTGACCGGGGATCGAATAAGTCTTCTAATTTTTTAGCGCTGTTTCCTGAGAATAAAATGCCGTTGAGGTCAGAAGTTAGTCTGGCCGAAAACCTTTTGGGGGCGTAAAGTATTGCACCTGTCAGTTTATGTTTATAGAGCCAGATGAAACAAGTGTTAGGATTTACTCCGCGAGTTAAGTACCCTAAAATAGTTCCGACGGGAATTTCACTGCGTACCGACGAATCCAATTTAACGATTCGGTGTGTAAAGATTTCGGAAAATCGAATGTCTTTAAACCGTTCGATAGCGACTCTTTCTCCATTTTCTGTCAGGAGCCAAATACCTTCCCAACTGTCGATTGGAGCTGTATCGAAATAATGTTTGGCACTTTCTTCGGTATAATTTTCAAGAATGAAACTACGATAAGGAGGCTTACTTTCATAACGCCCTTCTTCATCTTTTATCGATGAGGAACAGAGCATACCGATGCATAGTAAAACTATGAGTTTGATTCTCATTAGAATTTATAGTTGAATCCGAAACTTAGTAATTCTTTCAGTTGGAAATGTCCGAAGTCTTTGTTCAGCGCGCGAGCATCGTCATATCGCAGATGAACAAACAAACGAGTAGAGAAGAAACGGTTGAGGATAAAGTCGAATGTATTTTCCATATCCCCTTGTACATGATCATAGTTGGTGAAATAAAACAGTCTGCAACTCCAAACCATGTTATGATAGAACTCCCATTTGATGCGCCCTTCGAAGGAGGAACCGTATTGACTCATGCTTTTCCCCGATTTGATTCCGAAGCTGGCCGCATCCATGTCGTCGTTAACGATGAATTGCAAGTTGTAAGAAAGTGGGGAGAGCGATATCGATGTCTCGAAACGTTTTTTATCGTTTTTATATTGATAAGACATACCTAAACCCAAATTCAACTCAGCAGGAGATAGAAATGCAGCCACCTTGTTGTTGGAATTAGCGGCATAACTGGTGAAAAATTGTGTCTTGAAATTCATGGTCGCAGTGTAGTACCATTTGTTGTAGGCTTTAAGACCGAATTTCGAGTTTATCTGGAATAAATCTTCACTGATTTTTACGGAATGCAATGTGTCTTCCGGGGCACTGTTGATGTTCAATCTCCATTGTACTAAATTCTCGAATAAGATACGTTGCTCTTTGGGATCGTTATATTTGATAGAGAATTGTTGATCGCTTAGCAGATTGACATTGCTCGTCCCTCCTTGATACCAATTCTCCGAAACATAGACTTGGGAAAATTGTATGGACGATTGGAAATTGATTATCCATCGTTTTAGTTTGATTTTTTCTTTTCCCACGTCATTTTTTATAATTAGCGGCTTTTCTTTGATAGAAAGAATATGTTTGGCCGGATCGTTTTCGATCACGTATTGTTTAGGCACTTCCGGTAGATTGTCTGTATTGTAATGTATAAGTTTCGGGTAATTGACGATTACATAGTTCTGTGCTAGATTTCGGGTCTTTTCGGCTTGAATCTCGTCTTGTAACCATTTATCGTCCACCGAAAGAGACTTTGGTTTGAATGGGCATTTTTCGGCCGAGGGTAAATGTTGAAAAGGAGTAGACATCTGTTTTTCGAACACGATAGGTAAGAAAAGTGGGTTGACAGGTATTTCGCCCGACCCTTGCATAGCTCTTATGCTGTCAGCATATTCGAGCATACGCAACATTGTGATAACCGGTAAAATCTGCTCGGTTGAGTCTGTTTCCAATAATGAAAGTAAATTCTTGTCGGCCTCTTGCTGGCGAGCGATCGAGTCAGTATCGGTAACCTGTATGGTTATAGAATCTGATGGTATGGCCATTGTTATACTGTCAGATACGATTTCGTTCGTTATACTATCGTTCTGTTCTATGACAGTCGTTGCGAATACTCCGGTTACAGAAAGAAGACTTATGAGAATAGCTGTAATTCGTGAGTTCATAAGAGTATATGTTTGTATTTTTTAAGATAGTGCAACAAGTAGAGAGTAGAAATAGGTTTATTCGATTATGGCAAGGCGTAGCCTATTTTCGCATCTGTTTGCAAAGATAGTGCCAATGAGGGCAAAAGCAAGCTTGCTTGACTTTGCCGAATGCAGCCTATTTTCGCATCTGTTTGCAAAGATAATGATTATTTGATACAAATTGTTTACCGATAGTCTTTCTTTTGGGTAAAAATTGTAAAGTGTTTCTATCTGTTATGGGCTTTTCTCTTCATAGCAAATGAAAAGTGATAATTCTGTTGAATGTTGCGATAGATTGTGGATTATTTTTCCTAATTTTGCGCCTTGTAAATGTAACACATAAACCATATTTTATCGTGGAGACTAAGTATATATTCGTTACGGGGGGGGTAACCTCGTCGTTGGGTAAAGGTATTATTTCGGCTTCGTTGGCTCGATTGCTTTTGGCAAGAGGTTATAGAGTAACTATCCAAAAGTTCGATCCTTACATCAATATAGATCCCGGAACATTGAACCCTTATGAACATGGAGAATGTTATGTGACGGTCGATGGACACGAAGCCGACCTTGACTTGGGTCACTACGAGCGATTCACCAATACTCCTACGACTCGCGCCAATAATATTACAACAGGGCGTATTTATCAAAATGTAATAGATAAAGAACGACGGGGCGATTATTTGGGAAAGACGGTGCAGATTATTCCGCATATTACAGATGAAATTAAACGTAACATTAAACTTTTAGGATCGAAGAACCAGTTCGATTTCGTAATCACGGAGATTGGGGGAACGGTCGGGGATATCGAATCTTTGCCCTATCTCGAAAGCGTACGTCAGTTGCGTTGGGAAATGGGGAAAAATTGTGTATGTATTCATTTGACCTATGTACCTTATATTGCTGCCGCTAAGGAATTGAAAACCAAGCCGACCCAACATTCGGTAAAACAATTGCAGGAGGTAGGTATCCAACCCGATATATTGGTATTGCGTACCGAGTACGAGCTATCTCTTGCTTTACGTAAGAAGGTGGCATTGTTTTGCAATGTAGATCCTGCGGCAGTGATTCAGTCGATAGATGTTCCGTCTATATACGAAGTCCCTTTGAAAATGCATCAACAGCATTTAGATGAAATCGTATTGACGAAAACCGGTTTACCCATAAACGGAGAACCTCATTTGGAGCCGTGGTTGAATTTCTTGCATCGCATGAAAAATGCGACTAAGACCGTACGTATCGGATTAGTCGGCAAATATGTAGAACTTCCCGATGCCTATAAATCTATCAATGAATCTTTGTTTCAGGCGGCGACCTATAACGATCGCAAACTCGATTTGCAATATATTCATTCCGAGAAGTTAAATAGCGGAAATGTGGACGCTATGCTTTCTTCTTTAGATGGCGTGTTGATCGCTCCGGGATTTGGGCAGAGAGGTATCGAAGGAAAATTCATCGCTTTGAAATATGCTCGTGAACACGATATTCCGACATTTGGCGTATGTTTGGGCATGCAATGCATGGTGATCGAGTATGCCCGTGATGTGTTGGGATATACCGATGCTAACTCTACCGAAATGGACGTGACGACCAAGCATAATGTAATAGACTTGATGGAGGAGCAGAAAAGCATAACCAATATGGGTGGGACGATGCGTTTAGGCGCCTATGACTGTATATTGGCCGAAGACTCTATTGCTGCTAAGGCTTATGGAACGACCCATATTCGCGAACGGCATCGCCATCGTTTCGAATTTAACAATGAGTATCGTAAAGCTTTTGAAGATGCCGGAATGCGTTGCGTGGGCGAGAATCCCGAAACTCATTTGGTCGAAGTTGTCGAGGTTCCGTCTTTGCGTTGGTATGTGGGAGTACAATATCACCCTGAGTACAATAGTACGGTTCTTAATCCGAATCCCCTTTTCGTTGACTTTATTAAAGCAGCGATTTCAAAAAAATAATTTAGTAATCTCAAAATTGAAGAATGGATAAAAACACGATTTTAGGTCTTGTATTGATGGTCGTAGTTGTGCTGCTTTTCTCTTGGTGGATGCAGCCTACACCCGAACAATTGGAGGCACAGCGTCGGTATAACGATTCGATTGCCGCTGTGGAAGCGGAACGTATGGCCGAGGCCGCTTTGGCAGAAACACCCGTTTCGACCGATACCGTTTCGGGAGAAGTTGCCGATTCATTAAAAAATGCAGGTTTGATAGCGCGTTTCGGCGAGTTCGCTCCTTGTGCCGAAGGTTCGGAAGAATTTACTACTTTGTCCAATAATAAGGTGACATTGAAGTTTTCTAATAAAGGAGGTCGTCTTTATGAGGCTGTTTTGAATGATTACATGGCCTATGATTCCACGAATGTGACTCTGTTTACCGGAGACGAAAACGACTATGGATTCATTATTCGTACGAATGCGCGCGTGATCGATACACGCGATTTATATTTTACTCCCGAAATCGATGGTAATGCTGTAAATATGACATTACAGCTTGCCAATGGAAGTCAGATGGGCATTCGATATTCTTTGCCGGAAGACAGCTATATGTTGAAAATGGATATCTGGCAGAAAGATATGGACCGGGTAATTCCGTCGAGCGCTGTTTATTGGGATTTTATTTGGGATCAGAAAATGCGCCGTCAAGAACAAGGACGTATGTTTGAGGAGAGAAATAGTGCCTTGTATTATAAATTTGCAGGAGACGATGTAGAGCATTTGAGCGAGTCGGGTAACGATGAAGAGAAAGCGACTACGAGCCTCAAATGGATTGGTTTTAAAAACCAGTTCTTCTCTACTGCTTTTATTGCCGATGGAAAATTTAACGACGGAATTTTTACCTCTCGGTCTTTGGAAGAAGACAGATATTTGAAACAGTTTCATGCCGAGAGTACGATAGATTATGATTCGAAAGAGTCGCAGGTTGCCGGATTCAATATTTTTCTCGGACCGAATTCTTATCCGTTATTGTCCTCTTATGACGACGATCTTTCGGGAGACCAGACACTCGATTTGGATAAGCTCGTTCCACTGGGATATAAGTTTTTCCGTTGGATAAATACACTCATCGTTATACCGGTATTCACCTTCTTGGGTAAATTTTTCAGCAATTATGGCGTTATCATTTTGTTGTTGACGATATTTATAAAGCTCGTTTTATTCCCCTTCACGTATAAATCTTATAAGTCGCAGGCTCGTATGCGGGTTTTAGCCCCTCAAATTAAGGAGATTAATGATAAGTATCCGGGGCAGGATAAAGCGATGGAGCGTCAGCGTTTGACAATGGATCTGTACAGCAAGGCGGGAGTGAATCCTATGGGCGGGTGTTTGCCGTTACTTTTACAAATGCCTATTCTTATTGCGATGTTCACCTTCTTCCCGTCTTCTATCGAGCTTCGGGGTGAATCGTTCTTGTGGGCGAAAGATTTGTCGACCTATGATGCGATCGTAAGTTGGGATACTTATATACCGTTGATAACGCCCTATTTTGGTAATCACATCAGCCTTTTCTGTTTGTTGATGACTATTACCAACTTGATATACACCAAAATCAATATGCAGAATACCGCCGGACAACAACAGATGCCGGGTATGAAGTTCATGATGTATCTGATGCCCGTCATGTTCTTGGTATTCTTCAATAATTATTCGGCCGGGTTGAGTTATTATTATTTCTTGTCGTTGTTGATTACGATTATTCAAACCTATGTATTCCGTAAATGTATCAACGAGGAGAAGGTTCTTGCCGAGTTGAAAGAGAATCAAAAGAAACCTCGCAAGAAGAGCGGTTTCATGGCTCGGTTGGAAGAAGCGCAACGCCAGCAGCAGGCTGCGTTGAGAGAACAACAGAAGCAACGAAACAAACAACAGCGTCGTCGATAAATAACGAAGGGGAGCATTGCTCCCCTTCGTTATTTATGATAGTTTCGGATTTTTCCCGTTTTATTTTACAGGGAAGATATCAAAAACAGATTTAGCCGATAACACGTTCGGGTATAAGAAAAGAGATTATTCCAACAAGTGGAATAATCTCTTTTCTATATGGTAATCTATTTGCCGGTTAGTTATTTTCGGGGCGTAATTTTCGAACGGTCACACCGGCTTGCCACATCTCGCTTTCTCGCAACTCTTTCAACTCTTTGTTCAGGCCATCGCGATATCCTTCTTTACTGTTCGTGTCGATAGAACGTTGAGCTTCGTTCCCTTTGGCTACCTCTTCATACAGTTCTTCGAATACGGGTTTGGTAGCATCGCGAAACTTTTTCCACCAGTCGAGAGCTCCTCGCTGGGCTGTTGTCGAGCAGTTGGCATACATCCAGTCCATGCCGTTTTCGGCGACAAGAGGCATCAGTGATTGGGTAAGCTCTTCGACCGTTTCGTTGAATGCTTCCGAAGGGCTGTGTCCGTGTGCGCGCAGTGTGTCGTATTGTGCGGCGAAAATACCTTGAATGGCCCCCATGAGAGTTCCCCGTTCTCCGGTAAGGTCGGAATAAACCTCGCGTTTGAAAGTAGTTTCAAAAAGGTATCCCGAACCGACTCCGATACCGAGAGCTATAACTTTCTCTTTGGCGTGCCCGGTCGCATCTTGGAAAATAGCATAGCTCGAATTGAGTCCCCGACCTTGCAAGAACATGCGCCGTAAACTGGTTCCCGAACCTTTGGGCGCAACCAGTACTACATCGACATCGGCAGGAGGAACGATACCCGTGCGCTCTTTGTAGGTGATGGCGAATCCATGAGAAAAATAGAGTGTTTTACCGGCGGTAAGATGTTTTTTCACTTTGGGCCATACCTCTATTTGAGCTGCGTCGGAAAGAAGGTACTCGATAATTGTTCCACGCTGGCAAGCCTCTTCGATTTCGAAAAGCGTTTCGCCGGGAACCCAGCCGTCGGCCACCGCTTTATCCCATGTCTTCGAGCCTTTTCGCTGTCCGACGATGACATTGAATCCGTTGTCCCGCAAGTTCATACTTTGTCCGGGACCTTGTACGCCGTATCCGATAACGGCGATGGTTTCGTCTTTGAGGATTTCTCTTGCCTTTTCCAATGGAAATTCTTCCCGGGTGACTACATTTTCGTCAACACCGCCAAAATTCATGATTGCCATTTTCTTTTTTGTTTAGAGGTTAATTAAATTGGTTTTATCTGTTTTCAAATATGATTCTTCCTTTGCAGTACACGGTTTGGTCGTCCCGTATTTCTAAGGTAAAATGATCCGGTGCTTCTTCCTCTTTCAGCAGTTGCAGGGTAGAACCGTATCGAGCTTCGTTGGCATAGCTTATCTCGAATCGTCGGATACGTTGTTTGTCATACCGTTCGAAAGGGAAAAGGTCGAGTTCGTGCTCGATGTATTTCACACTGTTGACGTGTCGGTTCAAATCTATATCGTTATAAGTCACAGGATAGATTACTGCATTTTCGTCATGTACATCGCGTACTCTCGATTGCTTTTCGATGGGACATGCTTTGTCCGATATGTTCTCGGCGATATATTCGAATTGACTTATATCTACCGATGTGCGACTATCCAAATCGATAACGACCCAAATCGTGCGGGCATATCCGCAGGGAGAGCCGTCCTCTCCCAGTATGGCGAAGTTTCTCGATGAAAAATGCTTGTTATACCCTTCGATCCATGTTTGTAAAGTATAATGCTCGTTGATGAGCGGATAACGGTACATTTCGACGGTGAGCCGGGAAAGTACCCATACTTGCCGGTTTTTGATGAGCGTACTGTATCCCACGCCCCACGATTCGGCATGTAACGTAGCCACTTCGAGTATTCGTTTGGCGAGCAGGGTGAGCGGCAACTCCTGTTGACCGTTTCCTTCGGCCGGCTCTACGGTATAAGTTTTGGAGTAGACCGGTTCTGTTTGTCGTTTGGATTGTTCTTCTTTTTCTTTCATAGTTGGTTTTGTCGGTATTGTTGTTCTTGTAGGAATATGCTTACGTGCTCGACGGTCGATTTGGTTATGGCGACACGTCCCGACCGGACGAATTGCATAACATCGTATCGACTCAGTTCTTCGAACAGAGATTGAGTTTCGTCGGGGTGGCCCGATTTCTCGATGACGGTATATGTGCGGTTTACTTCCAAAATGCGGGCATTGTGTTTGCGAATCAAATCTTCGATGCTCCTGTCGTCCAATAGTTTGTCGGTAGGAACCTTGTAAAGTGCGACCTCTTGAAAAATGATTTCGTCATCGGTATAAAAGAAGGCGCGTAATACGTCTATTCGTTTTTCTATCTGCTTGACCAGTTTTTCCATCGTTTCGCGGTCGCTGTATGTCGTGATGGTAAATTTGTGTACACCTTCGATAGCTGATCCCGATACCGACAGGCTCTCGATATTGAGCTGTCGGCGTGTAAAGATAATCGAAATCTGATTCAGCAATCCTACTTGGTTTTCAGAATAAACGGTTACGGTATATAATGTCTGTTGAGTCATATCGGTCTTAATATTTTTCAGTGGCGTTGAGCATGATATGGGTTACACAGCTCCCGGCGGGAGTCATCGGGAATACCATGCAATCCGGGTCTATTTGTACATCGAGCAGGTAAGCTCCGCGGTGGTCGAGCATACGTCGTATGGCAGAGTCGAGTTCTTCGCGGGTGGCGACCCTTTCGCCGGCTATGCCGTAAGCTGCCGCCACGCCCGTAAAATCGGGATTCAGCATTGGGGTTTCGGAGTAGCGATGGTCGAAGAACAGGTCTTGCCATTGTTTTACCATACCCAAGAAATTATTATTGAGAATAATGATCTTCACATCGATACCATATTGCATGATTGTACCCAGTTCTTCGATTGTCATTTGCAGTCCTCCGTCTCCGGTAAAAAAGCAGACCGTGCGGTCGGGATTGCCTATCTTGGCTCCGATAGCGGCGGGAAGGCCGAACCCCATAGTGCCCAATCCGCCGGAGGTAACGATACTGCGGGAGCTTTTGAACCGGTAATATCGGGCCGATAGCATTTGGTTTTGTCCTACGTCGGTCACGAGAATACTGTCGTTGCCCGTGGCTTCGGATACCTTTCGGGCGACCTCTCCCATATTCATCAATGGTTTCCGGGGGTGTATCTCCGGTTCTATGACCTTTTCTTTTTCCACCTTTTCACACACACAGAAAGATTCTATCCATTCGGAGTGTTCGGCGGGAGCGATTTTTTCATTCAGCTTTTGCAATACGGCACGGGCATCACCCAGTACCGATACATCGCACTTCACGTTTTTGTTGAATTCCGACGGGTCGATGTCTATGTGAATTACTTTGGCTTGTCGGGCATATTGTTTCAAGTCGCCCGTTACTCGGTCGTCGAACCGCATGCCGATGGCGATGAGCAGGTCGCATTCGTTGGTCTTGATGTTGGCGGCTATGCTGCCGTGCATGCCTAACATGCCTTTGTATAGGGGGTGGCCGGTCGGTATTGCCGATAATCCCAACAGAGTGCAACCTACCGGTATATCGGCTTTTTCGGCCAGTTCCGACAATTCCTTTTCAGCATGGGAGATAATTACCCCCTGACCGGCGAGTATGAACGGTTTGCGAGACTGGTTGATAAGCCGGGCAGCTTCCTCTATTTCGCCGGGTTGTATGTCGGGATAAGGGTTGTAGCTGCGAATGAATTGACAGGGCTTGTAGTCGAATTCGGTCATTCCCGTTTGGGCATCTTTGGCAATGTCGAGAACCACGGGACCCGGACGGCCGTTCCCGGCGATATAAAAAGCTCTTGCTACCGCCCAAGCTATTTCTTCGCTGTGACGTATCTGGTAACTCCATTTGGTCACCGGCTGGGTGATTCCTACGACATCGGTTTCCTGAAAAGCGTCCGAGCCCAATAGGGGAGAGGCGACCTGCCCGGTGATGACGATGAGCGGCGTGCTGTCCATCATGGCATCCGAGAGCCCCGTGATGATATTGGTGGCGGCGGGACCCGAGGTGACCATGACGACTCCGGTCTTCCCCGATACTCGTGCGTACCCTTGTGCGGCATGTGTAGCTCCTTGTTCGTGTCTCACGAGGATATGTTTCAATTTGTCTCGATAATCGTAGAGAACATCGAATACGGGCATGATGGCTCCTCCCGGATATCCGAATATATACTCTGTCTTTTCTGCGATGAGCGATTTGATGAGCGCTTCCGCTCCGCTTATTTTCTCTGTTGCCATAGTCGTTTTGTACAATTGGGACTCTGTTTCTTAGATAATTCGTACAGCACCTTTGTCGGCCGAGCTTACTAAGGCAGCATAGGCTTGCAAGGCTTTCGATATGTTTCGTGTTCTGTGTCGAGGGGTGAATGCCTCTTTTCCCCGGGTATTTTCTTCTGCTCTGCGACGTTCCATTTCTGTTTCTTCGATAAGCAGGTTGATGCTGCGGTTGGGAATGTCTATTTCGATGAGGTCGCCGTTCCGCACTAATCCTATGTTTCCGCCGGCAGCTGCTTCGGGCGAGATATGTCCGATGGAAAGTCCCGATGTCCCTCCTGAGAAACGCCCGTCTGTAATGAGGGCACAGGCTTTGCCGAGGTGTTTCGATTTGATATACGAGGTAGGGTAGAGCATCTCTTGCATGCCGGGGCCTCCTTTGGGTCCTTCGTAGATGATGACGACCACGTCTCCGCTCTTCACTTTCCCGCCGAGTATGCCTTCGCAAGCCTCTTCTTGCGATTCGAATACTTTGGCTCTTCCTTTGAAGCGGAAAATGTTTTCGTCCACTCCGGCTGTTTTAACGATACAGCCGTCTTGGGCGATATTACCGAAAAGTACGGCCAGTCCACCGTCTTTGACATAAGCGTGTTCGAAATCGCGAATACACCCTTTCGAACGGTCGGTATCGAGCTTGTCGTAATAGTTTTCCTGAGAGCCCATCACGAGGTTGAACCGGTTGCCCGGTGCGCTTTTCCAAAGCCTTTCCGCTTCGGGGGGACATGTTCCGTTTCGTATCGCATACAGTTCGATGGCTTCGGTTAAGGACAGTCGATCTACTCGACGGACAGATGTGTCTATCAGCCCCTCTTTTTCGAGTATGGCGAGAATCGAGAGAATACCTCCCGCACGGTTCACGTCTTGTATGTGATAGTGCGAATTGGGTGCTACTTTACAAAGCACCGGCGACTTGCGGGACAGGGTGTCTATGTCTTGTATCGTAAAGTCTACTCCGGCCTCTTGGGCTATGGCGAGCAGGTGCAATACCGTGTTGGTAGAGCCCCCCATGGCAATATCGAGAGTCATCGCATTGAGGAATGCCGCGCGAGTAGCGATGTTACGGGGCAATACGCTTTCATCGCCGTCTTGGTAATAAGCCCGGCAGTTCTCCACGATTTGTCGGGCAGCTTGTATGAATAATTGTTCCCTGTTGCGGTGGGTCGCTACGACAGTACCGTTTCCGGGAAGAGCTAGACCGATGGCTTCGTTGAGGCAGTTCATGGAGTTGGCGGTAAACATGCCCGAGCAGGAACCGCAGGTAGGGCATGCGGCATGTTCTACTCGGCGCACTTGTTCATCGCTTATGGTTTCGTCGGCCGATTCGACCATGGCATCGATTAAATCGAGTCCTTTTCCATCGAGCTGCCCCGCTTCCATAGGACCTCCCGATACGAAGATGGTAGGAATGTTGAGCCGCATGGCCGCCATGAGCATGCCCGGTGTGATTTTATCGCAATTACTGATACAGATCATGGCATCGGCCTTGTGTGCATTGACCATATATTCGACGCTGTCGGCGATGAGGTCGCGGGAGGGAAGGGAATAAAGCATGCCGTCATGTCCCATAGCTATGCCGTCGTCGATAGCGATCGTGTTGAATTCGGCAGCAAAGCATCCTGATTTCTCGATTTCTTTTTTTACCGTTTGCCCTATTTCATGCAGATGTACATGGCCGGGAACGAATTGGGTGAACGAATTGACGATTGCGATGATGGGGTTTCCCATCTCCGTTTCTTTCATGCCGTTGGCTCTCCATAGAGCTCTCGCTCCTGCCATTCTCCTTCCGCCAGTGCTCGTCGCACTCCGCAATTGATGTTTCATAATCTGTACTAATTAAAAGAAAAACCTTTCCGCAGTGTGGAAAGGTTTTTACAATTACTCTAATTTAACATTCTATGAGAAGTAACTACATACGCCTTTCCACCTTACCGACTCACGACAAGAAGCTCGCTAATGACCGATAGAGAAATGACGTGTAGTAACATAATTATCACAATAAATATTGTTTATGATGTTGCAAATGTATAACTATTTTGTGATATAAACAAATAATTTGAAAGAAAATATATGTTTACTATTTTAAATTGCTTGTATTTACGGAGTTTAATGTAATAAATGAAAATAAAAAACATCGTATAACTGTGTGATTGAAACCCGGTTAATTTTTGTCTTCTTGCTTCTGCCTAAGGAATGGCTGGAATTGAAAAAAATAAAGTGTATATTTGCAAGGTTTTATCCATCGAGAAAAAATCAAGTTATCGGAGAAGCGTTGAAAATTCGTCGAGTTATAAAGGCAAGTTTAGGAGCGATCGTCGGTATTGTTCTGGTTGCGTGTAGTCCTACCCGCCATGTCCCGGACGGTAGCTATCTGCTCGACCATGTAAAGATAGAGACCGATGATAAGTCGGTGAAACCTTCCGATTTGAAATCCTATTTGCGTCAAGAGCCTAATCACCGTATGTTCGGGTTGTTCCGCTTTACGCTCGGGCTATATAATTTGTCGGGAAACGATTCGACCAAATGGTATAACCGCTGGGTAAGGAATGCCGGTACACCCCCGATAATTTACGACCCGGTTTTGATAGAAAATTCTCGTATGCAAATGGAGAAGGCCATGAATAATAAGGGGTACATGGCTGCTCGGGTCGATGTCGATACGGTTTCGAAAGGTAAACGTATGGACGTGTTCTATCGAGTCTCGGCAAATACGCCGCATTACATAGACGATATAGACTATCGTATTTCAAACGATACGATTTCCCGGCTTGTCGAGCGGCAATATGTCTCTCATTCGCTTTTGAAGAAAGGATCGAATTTCGATAGAAATGTGTTGGACGAGGAAAGGCAACGTATTTCCGATATGTTGCGGCGCGATGGCTTTTATGCTTTTAATAAAGAACTGATTACCTATACGGCGGATACCGCCGACCGTTCGAAAGCAGTCGATCTCACTATGAATCTTGTTCCTGAGTCTGTTGCCAATGCTTCGGGGTATCGTCCGTACGAACGGTACTATATGAGGAAAATCTATTTTGTGTTGTCTTATGACCCGACGGCGACCGACCAAATCGATGTTGCCAATGCCGGTACATATAAGAATTATTATTTCGTGGAAGGCGATCGCCCTTATATTCGACGGGAAACATTGGTGGAGAATTGTTTCATTCGTCCGGGGTTGTTGTTCAGTAGTCGAGATGTGGACAATACCTATACGGCATTCGGGAGATTGCGTATTGTCAAATATGTCAATATTCGCTTCGAGCCGGCCGGTCGGAACGACGAAGGTGTAAATCAATTGGATTGCTATATCTTGCTCAGCAAGGATAAGCCGCAGTCTGTCTCGCTCGAATTGGAAGGTACTAATTCCGAGGGCGATTTAGGTTTTGCCGTGGGAGCTACTTATCAACATCGTAATATCTTCAAGGGTTCCGAAACTTTTTCGGCTAAGGTGCGCGGTGCTTATGAAAGTTTGTCGGGCGATTTGAGCGGACTCATCAACGACCGATATACCGAGTTGGGAGGGGAGATAGGTGTTACTTATCCCAAATTTCTTTTCCCATTTTTGCGTACCGATTTTCGGCGGCGTATGAAGGCTAGCACCGAATATAGTATAAACCTTAATTTCCAGCAACGTCCCGAGTATACGCGAGTCATTTGGGGAGCAGCTTGGAAATATAAGTGGACGACCAACCGGGGATTCTACCGTCACAACTACGACCTGTTGGATATAAATTATGTCTATTTGCCCCGTAAGACCGACGGATTTCTCGAAAACATAGCCCCCGATAATCCGCTTTTACGATACAGTTACGAGGATCACTTCATCATGCGTATGGGGTATACCTTTTATTGCTCCAATCTCAATCCCTCCAATCCGGTGCAGCGTCGCACCAATGTCTATACGTTGAGGGCTGCGGGAGAAATAGCGGGCAACGTGCTCAATGCCTTTTCCAAACTTACCTCGAAAGAGCCCGATGGGGGATACAAGATTTTTGGTATCCGATATTCCCAGTATGCTAAATTCGATTTCGATTATAGTTTTACTCATTTGATTGACGAGCGAAACTCTATTGCTTTTCATGTAGGCGGAGGAATAGGCATACCCTATGGGAATTCCGATATTTTACCTTTTGAGAAACGCTACTATTCGGGTGGAGCCAACAGTGTGCGGGGGTGGTCGGTAAGAACGCTCGGTCCCGGTAGTTATAACGGCAATAATTCTGTATCCGAATTTATCAATCAATGTGGAGATATACGCCTCGATATAAATCTTGAATATCGCACCAAACTATTTTGGAAAGTAGAGTTGGGAGCTTTTATCGATGCCGGTAATATTTGGACGATTCGTGATTACGAATCACAGCCCGGCGGTCAGTTCCGACTGGATTCGTTTTATAAGGAAATCGCGTTGGCCTATGGATTGGGAATCCGTCTGGATTTCAGTTATTTCTTACTTCGCTTCGACATGGGAATGAAAGCCTATAATCCGGCGGCCGGACAAGACCATTGGGCAATTGCTTCGCAAAACTTCAAACGAGATTCTGCGTTTCATTTCACGGTAGGGTATCCTTTCTGATACTTCTATTTTATATGAGGTCTACAAAAAATAGGATACATATATTTGGAATATCCCGAAATATCCCTAACTTTGCAGCACTTTTTCATAAAAGGTCGGTTGAGTAGCTCAGCTGGATAGAGCAACAGCCTTCTAAGCTGTGGGTCTTGGGTTCGAATCCCAACTCAATCACTCGAAAGGGAAGCAAATTTTTTGCTTCCCTTTCGTTTTTATACAACTTTATCAATTCTCTCCCTATCCCATCTACTAAAATTTCACACTCCTCCGCTGTCGTGCCCCGTGGCATTACGGGGTGTCGCAAAGCGATATAGGTGCACTTCTCTGCAATGAATAGAGGGTTATTTACCCTCCTCCCTGCTGTGTCCCGTAGTATTACGGGGTGTTTTTGCAACGCAAAAATATAGGGGAGGTGGCACGTAGTGACGGAAGGGTTAATTTAATAGAGGAGGTAGAAAATACCGGCAGTGGAGTTAAGTCTCGTCCACCTTTTGTTTATCATAAATGAGGTGGAGTGTACCACAGGACGAGGGAGAAATAAAACATACAAAAATTCCCCTGCTTAGCAACAAGTCGAGACGGGCTTGGAATAGAAATAAGATTCTTTTTGGAGGCGAATTTTGTAGGGGGATTTAGGCTTAATTCACCGAAAAGGAAGAGCTTTATGGGTTTATGTAGGGTGCTGTATTCAGCAATCGTTGCTGTCGAAACTTTCGACTTTCACCCGTTTGCGCGATTTGAATACCAGCATATCCGCTACGAAATAGTTGAACAATCCCGAAATAAGCAGGGCGGCAAGATTACAATAGATAACGTCCCAACCGAATATCTTTTGGAAAATGAGTAGAAAAAACATTTTCATTAAGAAGCCGGCTCCCGATGAAAGATTGAACATGAGAAAACGAATACAGAAATCAGACGTCGAACGACGGCCGATTCTACTTTTCCATATCCAAAAATAAGAACATAGGAAATTGCTCAATACGGCAAATTCAAAACTGATGATAGGTGAAAGGACATATACCTCCCAGTAGCTGCTGAATATAAAAGTCGAGCATATCCACAGTATCAAGGTATCGACACCTGTG
Organism: Barnesiella sp.; assembly: GCF_022723415.1. Lineage (NCBI taxonomy): Bacteria > Pseudomonadati > Bacteroidota > Bacteroidia > Bacteroidales > Barnesiellaceae > Barnesiella > Barnesiella sp. Next base: position 40,795 of record NZ_JAIJHU010000007.1, read on the forward strand.
CCCAATAGCCGACTGACTACGAATTGTAGGTAAATACGCAGCTTTAACACCGTATCTTTATTATTTTTTAGGAGAATAGGGTTTCAATGGATCTTGTTTGGACAAAACGCGACGGTCGGTGATGAATTGAACCAACCATGCCACGAACAAGAAGCAGGCAATGAACAATCCGGCTACATCGAATATGCCCAATGTTTGTCCTTCGATGGTCCACTTTATTTCCGAGAGGGAAGTATACATGAACACCGTGTTGATAAGAATGACGATCAATCGGAATTCAGTTGGCCCGAGGCTGCCGTAAGTGAGCAGGAACTTACCGCTTAGGATTGTCGAGATATACGTATAAATAGAAAGAACCAAATAGCCCACTAATACCAACATCGCTACATCGAGCCTGAACATGGGCGAAAGACCGGCTCCGATACACATGATACAAATGGTGACGGCATCGAGCGTATGGTCGATAAAAAATCCATAAACGGGTCTTTGTGCATTCCTTACTCTGGCAAGAGTGCCATCGAGGCTGTCGCCATACCAGTTAATCACCAACCCGAGAGAAGAAATCCACAGGTAGTTTTTATCTATATGAGCCAATATGAATCCCACTGCGCATACGAGAGCTCCTACTACACCGGTGTATGTGAGGAAGTCCGAAGTAACCCATGCCGGTTGTCGTTGAGCCAGCCAAACCAAAACTTTTTTCTCTGCTGCATTGAGCACGGAAGTCTGTATTCTTTCAGATGTTTCTTTTCCCATTTCCTAATTTTTGTACAAAAGTACAGATTATTTAGCAAACCGAGTAAAAAAAGTGTATTAAATTATTCATGTTTTTGAAAGATTCGGGTATTCTGCGGAGAGCAAGGCGGGTAACTAAAACAAGTTCTTGGGTTCTGTTTTTATCCCATGAAGTTGTCGTCATGCCATTGACCGGAGTCATATCGACCGTCCGGATAGTACATGGTTCCATAGCCTTCTTTACAGCCATTGACGAAATCACCTTCGTATCGGTTCCCGTTTTTGTAGAAGAATACACCCTTTCCGGTACATTGCCCGTTTACGAAGTCTCCTTCGTATCGCTCTCCGTCAGTCCATATATAGATCCCTTTTCCATGACTTATCCCTTCTACGAAATCGCCGTAGTAACATTCCCCGCCTTTGTGAATGAAAACACCTTTTCCGGTACGTTTTCCTTCGATAAAATCTCCTTCATAGCGATCTCCGTCGGCCCAGAAAAAGAAACCTCTTCCAGAGGGTAAGCCGTCGACAAAGTCTCCTCTGTAACATTCTCCGTCTCTCTGGGTATAGACCCCTTTCCCGGTCTGTTTCCCGTGATCGTAATCTCCTTCGTAGCAACAGCCGTCCGACCATGTAAAAACGCCTTTCCCATGTTGTTCTCCGTTTACGAAATCACCTTCGTAGCGTTCTCCGTTTGCCCACGTGTAGATACCGCGACCTTCGAATTTGCCGTTTGCAAATTGGCCTTCGTATCGGTTTCCGTTTGGCCAAGTATACATACCGGATCCCTCGAACTTTTCATTGACGAAATCTCCTTCATATCGTTGTCCTTCCGGGAATGTCATTATACCTTTGCCTTGTATTTTTCCGTCTTGAAACTCTCCTTCGTATATAATCCCGCAGAGGTCGGTAAGTGTGCCCCAACTGGGTTTACCATCTTTGAGAACTCCTTTGAATGTACCGTCCGGGAGGCTGATACCCTCTCTCGGTGTTTCGCTGTAATAAGTCATGGTATTCTTTTATTATGATATCTTCAATCGTGTTTTCGAGATAACGATATGCGAATATAGGAAAATACAGTCGATTTTCCAAATGTCTCGGCAGAAAATTATATGGGTCGCGTGACGGAAAAATGGTCGTGGCTTAATTTGTATATGTCTTATAATGAATGTATTGTATTCGTTTTTAACCACGGGACTGTTTATACCGATAACCTTTTGTTATGAATGGTAAAAAAGAATGATAATCAAAATCAGGTTTCGCTTGTTATATTTGTAACGGAATAAAGAAAACTCATCATTTAAATATAACGAATATGGAATTTTTGACGAATGAAAAGCTCACGATCGTGGGTGCTGCCGGTATGATCGGTTCGAATATGGCACAGACTGCATTGATGATGCGTTTGACACCTCATTTATGTTTGTATGACCCTTATGCTCCGGCATTGGAAGGTGTTGCCGAGGAATTACGTCATTGTGCATTTAAAGGGGTAGATATAACCTTCACGAGTGACGTGAAAGAAGCTCTTACGGGAGCCTCGTATATCGTATCTTCCGGAGGGGCTGCTCGCAAAGCAGGAATGACAAGAGAGGATTTATTGAAAGGAAATGCCGAAATTGCCGCTCGATTCGGTAAGGATATACGCAGCTATTGTCCCGATGTGAAACATGTGGTCGTCGTTTTCAATCCGGCCGATATTACGGGGTTGATCGTATTGCTTTATTCGGGTTTGAAACCGTCTCAGGTATCTACGCTTGCGGCGCTCGATAGTACGCGTTTGCAGAGCGAGCTGGCAAAATATTTCCATGCGGTGGCCGATGAAATCGAAAATTGCCGTACCTATGGAGGGCATGGCGAGCAAATGGCGGTTTTTGCTTCGACGACAAAAGTAAAAGGAACTCCGCTCGCCGAGCTTATCGGAACGGAAAAATTACCGGCCGAAGACTGGGAGAAGATACGCCAGCAAGTCGTTCAAGGAGGCAAACACATTATCGATTTGCGAGGACGCTCTTCTTTTCAGAGCCCGGCCTATCTTTCTATCGAGATGATTGCTGCGGCAATGGGTGGAAATCCTTTCACGTGGCCGGCAGGTGTTTATTTGTCTGACGGGAAATTCAACCACATACTTATGGCGATGGAGACGATTCTCGATCGTTCGGGAGTACATTATAACCCGGTGTATGGTACGCCGGAGGAAGATAAAGAATTGGAGCGCAGTTATAAGCATTTGTGCGATTTGCGTGATGAGGTGATATCGATGGGAATCATTCCTCCGGTTTCGGAATGGAATAAACTGAATAAAAATATCGAATAAACAGCGTTGTCGAACCTGTGGAATCCTGTTATAAAAATAGCGACTTCTTACGAGAAGCCGCTATTTTTATCTTTATATTATACGGGAACCGGTAAATCAACGTCCGAAGTTAAATATGTCGGAGTGTATATGCTCCCGATCCATAATGACTTTCAACTCTTCCACTTTGTCGGGATAAGTATTAGCTAAATTATTGTCTTCATGCGGGTCTTCGGCAATGTTGTACAACTCATGAGTCGGGTTTCCGTTTTTGATATTTTGTCGAATCAGTTTCCAATCTCCGGCTCTTACGGCTTGGCGACCGTTTTCCTCGTGGAACTCCCAATACAAGAAGTCATGTTGCCGTTGTTCCCCCTTTCCGGTCAGAGTAGGGAGTATAGACAACCCGTCCATCGCCTCTTCGCGCCAATTCGTATCTTCACCCAACAATTCTACGAAAGTAGGCATCATATCCCAGCCGGCTGCCATCAAGTCGCTTATAGAGCCGGCTTCGATAGTCCCCGGCCAATAGGCGATATAAGGCACGCGCATACCGCCCTCGTACAAAGCTCGTTTCAATCCTCTCAGTCGTTCCTCTGTGTTGAAGAAAGTCGGATCTGCTCCTCCCTCGTTATGAGGGCCGTTATCGCTCGTGAATATAAATAAAGTCTTTTCGGAGATACCCAGCTCTTCCAGTTTATCGATGATTTGTCCCACATACGTGTCCAATCGGGTAATCATAGCCGCAAATTGTGCGCGGGGATTAGTTGCTGTACCATAATCTCCGTTGTCGTACCACGGGTGGGGCTCTTGAAATTTACCTTTATACATATCGACGATACTGTCTTGCGGCTGACACAGTTCGGCATGGGGAATCGTATATGTGAAATAACCGAAAAATGCCTTGTCCTTATTGTCTTCGATGAATTTCATCGCATGTTCGTGTATGGCATCTTGCGAATAACGTCCGTTTTGATACTCTTTTTCTTGGTTGTTCCACAAATACTCCGGGTAGTAAGAGTGCGCTTTACGCTGACAGTTGTATCCGTAAAATACGTCGAATCCCATCTTGTTAGCTTCTCCGCCCGAACCGGGATAACCCATACCCCATTTACCGAAACAACCTGTCACATATCCGTTTTGTTGAAACAGATGTCCCAACGTTTCTACGTTCGGATCGAGAGGCTCTTGTCCTTCAGGTTGTATTTCTTTATTTCCCCGTATTTTGGTATGTCCGGTGTGTTGCCCGGTCATCAACGAAGCTCTTGATGGAGCGCTTACGGCTGTACTTGCATAAAATTGAGTGAAACTCATGCCTTTATTTACGAGCCTGTTCAGATTGGGAGTCGATATCATTTGTTGGCCGTAGGCCTCTATATCGCTGTATCCCATGTCGTCGCAAAGCAAGTAAATGACATTGGGGCGTTCTGTTGTGGCGACAGCATCTCTTTCTTGGGCGAAGCACAAACCCGAAGTAAGGAGCAGGCTGCTTGCAGGGTATATAAATTTATTGGTATTCATACGTTTTATAAAGGTGTTTAAAGTTTGCTATCGAGAAGTTTGAGTGTGGTCGTTTTCCCGTTTTCCGGTTCGATGACTAAGACGATAAATCTTTCGGGATATTTCAATTCCCCTTCGAAGACGGTATCGGCAGAAAAGTAATTTCCTAACAGTTGGCCGGAGAGGCTCACTGCTTTGATCGTGTTGCGTCCGTTCAGTCCGGTTATGCTCAGTCGTCCGTCGTAGAGGTGAGCTTTGGGTGCTACGCTTCTGTCTCCGTTTTCAATTCCTGTGGGGGTTTTTAAAGGCACTCGATAAAAATACCACCCCGAACCTGTTCCTATACCGGCGTTGTATAGAACGACTCCCCATGTACCGTCTTGGGCGTTTAACAGATAGGAATTGTCGCCTTCGTACTTGATAGAGTAGCTCCCGTTTTCATGACCGCTGGATTCGATTGTGAATTGACTCCCGAGAGTAGAAGCGGTAAAATATTCTTTTTCTAAGACTTTCGACCCGGATATTTGCAAGTTCGTCCCTTTGTTTACGATATATACCCGATTATTTCCGGCATCTTCCAACCGCCAGAGAAATTTGTCTGTTTGGTTCGCCGGTTTTTCCACCCTCAGTGCGGTGGAATAATCCCCACCAGTGTTCGTATCATAGGCGATATATCTCTCTTTTCGGTTGGTGTCGGTGTGAGCATTCATGATTTGATACCAAATCGGGTCTTCGGCTGTGCTTATTTCGGGGGTGGCTAATACGGGAACAGCGGCTTCGAATATGGCTATCAGGCTCGTACTTTTCGTTACGGTAAATGTGTAGACCGATTCTTCACTCACGATTTCGTTTCCCTCTTGCCAACCTTTGAATTCTATGGCAGACTCCGAATTTTCATTGATAATAGCTTTTACGGTGACTTGTGTCCCTATTTCGTAACGGCCGGCGTCGTTTGCCGGTGTTTCGATAATGGCAGTTCCCAGTTCGTCGTTGTTCGATGATACGCTTATAAAGCGGTCGGTTCTATCCGATGCTTCCAAAACATACACTACGAAATCATATACCCGTCCGCTAATCGAGGCATCGGCCGAGGAGGGGGTTGTCGATTCTATTCTTATGCGTATGCGAGTTTTTCCGAGTTCTGCGTTTTCGGGTATCGCTATGGTCTGTACGAAACTTTTGGTGGAGGCTGCTACTTGGGCGGGTCGTGATTCCTTTTCGAATACACCGTCGCGGTTCCAGTCGGTGTAAGTCGAGAGGGTATAGTTCGACGGATCGACGGTCATAGTCGCATTGAACTCGAAAGTTTCGCCCGCGATCAATAAGGAAGTCTCTTTCGACACTATGGCGAAATAACTGCCGGGAGAGTTCGGTTTTGCATATCCCAACGGGTAGATGACAGCATCGCCCGAGGTCGTTGCCGAAGAGATATAGCCTCCGTTGGCAGATCCGGCCGGCATTTGGTATACGGGGCTTTTTTCGCTGATACGCCCCAGCCGTATCATGGTTTCGAAAGGGTTCGATGAAATGTAGTCGTTACTCGAATCGTCGGCGGCTATTGCCGGTATTGTCATTGTAGCAACGGTGGCCGCTGCCAGAAATTTAAAGAATATATTCATGTCTTATCTATTGGATATAAATACAAAAGCATAGGACAATATAATTTTATCCTATGCTTTTATATCAAAGTTATTTAATGAATTTGATCATTTCTCCGCCTACATTTGCGACATACACACCTTTTTCGAGGGTCGATACAGAGATTTCCGTTGCATTGTCTACTTGCAAGACAATCTGTCCCGACAAATTATAAACGGTGGCTTGGGTGGGATTGGTGGAAATCAAGAGTCCGGCGTGAGCATCGTAATAAACTTTACCGGAAGCTACTCCTTCGATTCCCGATGCAGGAGAGATAGCGATTTCAAAATCATAGGCAATACCGTTTCTTATCTCGTTATAGAATTCGGTGAAGACTTTCGAGGGCCAATCGCTGGACCAGGGATCGGGTCCCATGTAAACGACGCGCATGCGATAGGTTCCGGGAGCGGTTTCGGCCGGAACGGTTATCGTTCTGTCCCAACCTTCTGTAACATTACCGTCAGGATCGTCGAAAGTATTGTCGCCTGAGTTATTGCCTACGGCAGCGTAAATCTCGTTTTCGCCGCTGAATTCTTTATCGCTGTTCCAGTCTATGTAGAGTGTTTGGTAAGACCAGACGATTTCAGGCTCGCATACGATGTCTCTATATCCGTTGTTATAGGTGATATCCTCGTTATACTGCTTGAAATTCATGGAGAAGTTTTCAACACCCTCTTCGAGGCGGATCGGATTTTCGGTCTTGTCGATAACAGCTCCTTCTACTTGTGGTGTATGTAGTTTTTTATATTCGGTGAAGGGGAGTTCTTCTTGGGTTGCGCAGGTGAACAGAGTCTCGGTATTATCGCCTGCGGTATAAGAAACAGAGCCTAAATAACGGTTCTGTTGATTAAGGTCCGTGACGTAGAAACGGGTCATGATGGGATAATCCTTTTCGACGAATTCGGCGACGAGAGTTTTGTCTTCTGTTCCTTCGTAAGAATAAGTGTGTCTGTAACTTATAGCAGTTTCAGTTCCCTCTTCCACCCATCTGTAAAACATATAGTTGTCGGCTGCGGTCGCTTTTACGATAAGAGCTTCCGTTTCAGGAACTTCGACACTTGTCGACTCTTTTCCTTCTATGGATACCGACCCTTTTGACGAATCTGCCGATTTTACTGAGACGGTTTTGGTTGCCACCGGAGGAGTATATTGAGCCGGATAGAAAAACCAGCCCGAGGCTTGGTGTGTACCCATTTCATAAACGGTTACACCGTAATCCCATCCTGTATCTGCTGCGTTCAGATAAGCGGCTCCCGAAATCCCGGTGTAATCCAGACAGTATTGTTTATCGGCACACTGCGATTGTCCCGTGGAAGCAGATGTGGCCAGTACCCAAACAGCACCCTCGTCTGCACTCATCTCTAACATCGTATTATTGGTAGCGGTAGCTTCTACTGGAACAACAATACGCATACCGCTCGAATGAACCAGTACGCAGTAATTGTCGCCTCCGTCCGCTTTTTCCAAACGCCAGATGTAAGCATCGTCGGTTGGCGGTGTGGTTAGCTGGTCGGTACATAATCTCGAACCGTCCCATTTCATAAATCGGTTTTGTCGATCGGTAGCCGTGAGGTGGGACGACATCATTGTATACCATTTGGGGGATTCCGCTGTGCTTATTTCGGGTTCGACGGCCCCTGAAATAGGAGTAACCTGAGCTACGGATAAATTTGAAACAAGTAGACTTGCTACTAACAGTAACGAATTAAATAAAGATTTTTTCATACACAGAGTGTTTTTAATGGATCATTAATGTATTTGTTTATTTTTTTGATGATATTAGTAACGAACGGTTGTCTTTTATATAATTTTATTATGTGCTGTTTTTAGATGTGTACAATTTCATTATATATTATATAACCGATAAAAGGGTTTTATCCCTAGTGAAAAAATCTATTTTTTTCACTTAAAAAAAAAAGAAGAAGACATGAACCAAGCTCATCTATCCCAAGCCGTCATCAAACCTCTGTAACATAAAATCTTACACATAAAAAGCCGGACACATTATCACAATGTGCCCGGCTCGTCATCGCTTATCCATCTTTTGAAAACTCAATTTGCACCTTAAAATTCACATATCACATTTTTTTAACGGTCCGTTACTCATGCCTACATATCGATTCTCTTTTTCAGCACCCGGCTCTTTTCGGCCAAGAAGCCCATCACATGGCTTTCAATGGAAAGGTCGATGGTACTGGTCAAATAGGAAGTATCTCTATGAGCGACGGCCAGCACAAAGTCTTTCACTATCCCGAAATCGCCACCGGCATGACCTTCATATCCCGGCAAAGAAGATATATCTTTATTCCAAACCAATTTCTTATTTGTCAGAAAATCGGTTACAGTAAATTTTTTCATATCTCCCTCGATCCAGCCTTTCGTTCCCATAATACGGGTAAGACGGCCACCGGTAGCCGTAAAGGCTTCCATCGAGAAGGCTCCGGTAATATTGTTATCGAATTCGAGCGATGCCACGAAATGGTCGCATTGATCGTTATCGCATCGATAAACACATCGACCATAATCGGAGGTTCTGAGCTTATCGAGAATCAAGCTGTCGTACTTGTGGTTTTTACAATCGTTATCGGGAATATCGAACACATACAGGAATTGCCTCCTCTGCAAATATATCTTCTTGGCAGAATAAGGACACTGCGATTCTACCGGACAATCGAGACAACGCTCGGTAGAACCGTCGGGCGCATTCTCCCTCTTGAACAGTTTCAAACCTCCATAAGCCGATACCGATTTGCAGGGTTTGTTCACAAGCCACCGCATCATATCCATATCGTGGCACGATTTCGCGATAATGATGGGAGTCGTGTCCTTCGAGCTTTTCCAGTTTCCTCGTACATAGGAATGGGCCATGTGGTGATAACGAATACATTCCATATGTTGTATGCTGACCAACTCACCGATTTTACCCGAATCCAATACCTTTTTAAGCGCAATGAAATAAGGGGCATACCGCAAGACGTGGCAAATGCCTACAATACGGTCATAGCGCTTGGCGTATTTCAAAATATCCGTACACTCTTTTATCGACTGGGCGACAGGTTTCTCCAACAACAAATCGTATCCGGCAGCCATAGCCTTTAAAGCCGGCGCATAATGCAAGTTATCGGGTGTGGCGATGATAACTGCATCGGCAAATTTAGGGACATTGAATACTTCTTTCCAATCGCTGAAACAGTGCTCATCGGGGATACGATACAGATTCTTCATATACTCCTTACGCTCTGTATTGATGTCGGCTACACCTACGATTTTCAAAGAGTTAGGATAATGTTCCGAGTAACTGGCATACGTTCTTCCACGGGCTCCGGCTCCAATCACAATCGCTGTAACCGGTTTATCAACCACAGCCTCTTGACTTTCCAGATCGGACGAGAGTTCGTCGGCTAAATTGTCTGCCCCGACCGTTCCACCCTTCAACGTTCCGACAGTCTGCGATATCGCCTGAAAATCGGAAAGAGCGGCTGCAACCGTAGTGGCTCCCATCAACCTTAAAAATTCACTTCTTTTCATTTCTATCAATTATATGAATACAAGATAACTCCGGCCCCGGTTCAAAGGAACCGGAGTCATCTCGAAAAAAGTTTTCGATTACTTATCTCTTTACAATAAAAGGCTTGGTCGATTTACCCTCTTCCGTCGATAATACCAGATAATAAACTCCCGGTTGCATATCGGCAGTAGAAATTACCTCATCGAGTTGTACAACGTAATATGTTTTTTCCCATACACAAGTTCCGAGTGGAGTCACGACAGCTACCCGAGCCTTCATATCCTTACCGAAGTCGGCTTTCAACGTAATTTCTCCATAAGAAACCGTAGGATAGACTTGGAACGAATCGAGACTTACACGGTTTATTCCACTGGGAGTTTCGTCGGAAAGTATCATCGACAATTCCAATTCATCGTCACAACCCGATGCTCCGGTAGCTTTCACCGTAAAACTGCAAATTCCCGGTTCGTTGGATTCTGCCGGAGTCCCGGAAATCAATCCTTCGGGCGACAAAGAAAGGCCGACCGGCAACGAGCCTCCGGTAAGAGCGCAGGTAATACCTTCACCTTCTATTTCGAGTTGGAGCGAATAGGGATAACCTATGTATGCATCGGGACACTGATCGGTAACGATGAATACATCGCAACCTTCTCCCGATTTAATAACCAACGTGTATTCTTTTTGAATAGAAGAAACGTCATCGGAAATTTTGACGGTGAACGTATAAGAACCGTTCTTCGTCGGTGTACCGGCAAAAGCACCGTCTTTACTTAACGTAATACCGTCGGGAAGCGCGCCAGAAACGATTTCGAACTTCACTGCACCCTCTACATTATCCACAACGATATTGCTGTAATAAGGCTCATTGGCTACACCCGGCTCCAACGTTTTGGTCTTTACCATTAAGGTATAGGAATATAGAACCGTATAAATATCATAATCCCGTACAAACGGAAGAGTGAGCGAAGCCCCGTCAAAAACGGTGGCGCCATTATTAAAATATCCGGTTACATACACCTTATTGTAATCGGGAGACATCGTTACACACCAAGCGACTTCGTGCTGATTGGCATTATCGGGCGTAACCGTTTTTTCCAGTTGCATAAGTTCCCATGTAGAACCGTTATATTTAGCGACATAACCGTCATGACCTTTGAACGTATAATCTTTGGATTCTCCCCGAGGATTCATATTCACGGCAGTTCCTCCTTTCGAGCCGTCGCCGTTCACATTACCGGCGACATAAATATTGTCGTCTGCATCGACAAATAGAGATTTAGCTTCATCACGACCGCTCCCACCGAGATTCATACCGTCCAAATAGGCTCCGGCAGACGAGTATTTAATCAAAAACGAATCGAAATTCCCGTTAAATCCAAGAGGAGACTGTCCTTCGGGAGTAACCGCCGACTGACAATGTCCCCAAATATAAACATTTCCTTGTGAGTCGGAGTCTATCGAACGGGTATCGATACGATTGGAATTCGTTACATACGTAATCCATTGTCCCACACCTTCGTGAGACAATTTAGCCACATAGGTGTCTTGCGAAGATTCCGAGCCCACGGCAGTCGTCAGCGCTTCCCCGTCGGTCCCGGTGATTGTGAACGTCGTTCCGAAACGTCCGGTAAGCAGTATATTCTCTTCTTTATCGAAATTCACGGCCCAGCCATAGGATTGAACGGGGCTTGAACCGGCAATAGCCCACTGGCAGACCAAAGAATTATTATAGCAAGCCAAGAATGTTCCCGAATTACTTCCCTCGATTGTCACGGTTTTCTCATTTCCGAAATCGGTCGCTCCGACAGTCGATCCCGTCACAAAAATATTGTCGCTCTTGTCCACAGCCACCGAATAGCACAAAGATGCTCCCGCCGCTTTTATCTGAGCCGACGATTTATAATTACCGTCCTTATCATAAACGACGATACACCCGTCGGTAGATTGCGTACCGCTCAACGTCTGGTCCGTACCGTCGATAGTAACATCACCCGATATTTTACCGACAGCGACAATATCGCCCGCAGAGGTAACTGCAATGCGTTCGAAAGTATCGTCTTTACTGCCACCCACGGCTCTTGCCCACAAAAAATTAAGTTCGGCATCATATTTCACGATAACGGCATCCATACCGCCACGACCTTTAATCGTAGCTCCATCGGCAAACTCCACATCTCCACGGCACATACCCGAAATATAATAATTTCCGTCTTTATCCGTCAGAGAGCTGTAAGGCTCATCGGCTCCTGTACTACCGAAAGAAACACCTGTTTCAAACTTAGCGTCTTTCGCTACCGCATCTCCAATACAAAATAAAGAGAGCAGCAAGATTCCTGCACTTGTGTAAATTTTTCTTAGTTTCATAGCTTAATGTTTTTAATAGAAATTAATTAGACGACGATTAAAATTAATTTTTGAATATTATAACATGATACACTTTTATCTACATCGTTATTTGACAAATTCGAGGGTAACCATAATGGGATAATGGTCGGACAACTGGTTATCGGAAAAGACTTTCGTTTCTTTTACCACCCACCCATTGGCCGGATAGTAACCGATATGATCGAACTCCCGACTGAGAGCCAACGTCCATACGCTGGACAATTCGTTAATCTCGGCAGTTCCTACCCGACGGTTCATGTCCCCGGCTACAATATAATGTTTTCCCAACTGCGGAATACGGTTAACTTCTTTAATTTGCGACATGCCGTTGTCCAATTTAGACATATCGATGTGAGTGTCGACAATCGAAAACTCGGTCCCGTCGGGGAGCTTTATATCGGCAATGGCGGCATTACGTTGCTCTGTACCGGCCGCACATGGCAACATAATTCTACGAGTCTCGTCAAAACTGTGTTTACTCAAAATAGCGTTACCGAATTTACCGCCGTAGCATTTTTCGAGAGTTACATAAAACATTCCATGCATGCCTGTTAAATAGGCCAACTCATTCAACATATTGATATTGTTATTGATCGGCCTCGGCGTATTCGCCCCTGTTCGATTCGTATAGTATTCTACTTCCTGCAAAGCCACGATATCGGGATCTTGTTCCTTAATGAAAGCAGCGATGTCGGCGATAGGGGCATCATAACCTGCATGGATATTAAACGAGATTATTTTCAGTTGAGTCTGGGCAAACACGCCTCCACACAAACATATTCCTAACAGTATCGATATAATTTTTTTCATGATTCATTCTATTTATTATTTATTCAAAGAATATTCTTTTGCCAACACATCGTAAATGATGGTCGCTATTACTCTGTTTCCTTCCAATCCGGGGTGGACTCCATCAAGAAACAAATCTCCATACCCCCGCAAAGCCGTATGCAAATCTATGACCGTGAGATTCTGAGCTTCGGCAACCCGCTGAATAGCCGGAATAATTTCGCTCGTTATGATACCGTCGTCTATTCCGAACGAGTTGCTATACGCTATGGCCGGCGTACACAAAAAGACCCTCGGACGAGTTGACAGACTCCGTAAGGAAAGGACCAAATCCGTGAGATCGGACTCAAATTCGGAGCCATGACTAGACCAATTGCCCGACTTTGAATCATTCGAGCCCAATTTTACAATGACAATATTGGGTAAGAATGCTTTGGCATTGGTATATTCTTTGGTATTCCAATATGGAGAATTGCCATTCTTCAAAAGAGTTGTGCCACTACACCCAAAGTTGGCGACCTCGAAACCCTCTCCCAACATATTACCCAACAAAGCCGGGTAGCACTCTTTTTCCCTATCGTTTAAAAACTGTCTCGCCCCATAGGTTATACTGTTCCCTATGCAAGCTACCTTCCTAACCGACTCAATGCCAGCAGGTCTTTGTCCCTTCGGATAGTCTTCTTCGTTTTCAGAACAACCGGTAAAGAGCCCTGTGAGGAGAAATAGCATACATATTCCCCAGCCGGATACTCTGCCGAAATAATTATACTTTTTCATCTGCTCTTTATTTTAATCCTATACGCAAGAATAGAGCCTTATGATCCGAAACGGTTTGATCTCCCTTAATCTGAACCGCCTGTGTTCCCCAATTCTGAGACAAAGGAGTCAACACATAATCGAATCTCGATTCGGGTTGAACGGCAGGATATGTATTTTCCGAAGAGAACTTGCAGGAACGGCGATACTTCTTCTTCAAAATATTGAATACATTCCCCGATTCATTTTCATAGACAGAAGCACAAATAACGATGTTTTGCTTTACTTGGTCGGCATAAGCGGCAAGAGCTTCGGCCTGACGCACCCGTTTATTGGCATCTTCCTTATCGAACTGGCATGTAGCGATAAGAACCGTCTCGCCCGAACCCAATTCATAAGGAACAGTAAGCAATACCAATTCATCGTTCAAATTCACTTTATTCGTACCATAAAAACATTCCCGGACAAACAAAGCCACTCCTGTTTCTCCGCCATCTTCCCGACCGGTAGAGGCGAATATCCCCTGCCGGCGTTGACCGTCCTTGCTACAACGGTAAGCGACCTCGCCAACCAGATTCTTTTTTCCCGTGCGGGCAGTCCCAAAATCCACATCTTGCAATGCTACGACATCGGTATTATTTTCCTGAATAAATGCCGCTAACGGCTGGATATTATACGTCCCAGATGCCAACCCTTTACCGGCACTCAACGACAGAAGAGAAAACGAACGGTCGCCAGCCAACGTGACCAGAGTTTCATCGTCACCGCCGGTCCCGCCCGAACCCGGCAAATCCGGGTCGGACGAACCGCAAGCAGTTATCGATAAAATTCCAACGAAGCACAAAATGAATTTAAAATGAGTTTTCATATATAGATAACATTAATTGTGAAAGCTATCCTTATTCCCAACCGGGATTATTAGGGAGCAAATTGGGATTGCGTTGCGTTTGTGTGAACGGAATCGGCCATAAATAATTTTTCATATCAGAGAAAGTACGCCCCGTCATCAAAATCAAATTCCCTTTATCATCGGTAGGAATATCTTCGACATAAACATATTCACTGGGCGGAACCGTACTCTTACGCATACCGGTTACATCTTTCGCCAACAAATCTCCTTGTTTCCAACGTAACAAATCGAAATAGCGCTCCCCTTCGAGAGCCAGTTCGACCCGACGTTCCCGACGAATTTCGTCTCTCAGATTCAGCCCGTAAGCATTCAATTTGGTCAATACCATCTTGTCTGCTCCAACCCGGTCTCTAAGAAGGTTTATCGACTTATCTATATCCGGTTGAGTTATTGCATCGCCCCTCATCTCCTTCGCTTCGATCCAGTTCAATAAGACCTCGGCGTAACGCATCAACGGAATGGCGTTCTGGTCTTTGTTATAACGAGAGATTGCGGAGAGTTCGACAAATTTCGTAAAATACCAACCTGTCGTCGTGCGGCAACTGGTAGCCGAATTCGAGAACTTAGGCTGTTCATAGGTAGTCTTACCGGGATATCCGCCCCACTTCGCTCCGGGTTTCAAAATCGTCTGCGCCATACGTGGATCCCGATTATTGAAGATAGCTTCGTGGGTATTCTCGCGGTAACGGCTCGCCGGCAAAGTTATGGGAAGCCCATTACACAAATAGGCATCCATGAGCGAACGAGTGGGCGCATAACGAGCCTCCTCGTTGGGAACTTGCAATTCCCGGCTGAGGTTATGAGTTTGATTGGCTTCCTCACTATACAGACGAGTAACGATAAACTCCCGGTTGTTCTTATTAGTCACCGGATTGGCAGCCAAAGTAAACAACTCGTTATAAGTCGTTTCGGGATTCCCGTTATCGTACAATTTATGAAAACCGGCAGTCATTACCTCTTCTGCCGAAGAAACAGCCTTGTCCCAACGCTCGTGGTACAACGCAAACCGAGAACTAAACGCCCAAGCAGCCTCTTTTGTGGGACGACCGAGTTCGCTATCTTTCAAATCCTTAGCATAAGGCAATACCACAGCTGCCCGGTCAAACTCATCAAGAATCCACTCGATCATGGTTTCCTTATCGGTACGGGAGCCATAAAGTTCATCGTCTCCCACATCTATCGTATTGGTTACACGGGGTACATCGCCAAAGCAATTCACCAGATAACTGTACAAATAGGCTCTTATGAAAATGGCTTCTCCGGCATATCTTTCTCTTACAGATGCAGAAACCTTTTGAGCACGTTCGTAATTTTCAAGAAAGTGATTACAACGTCTGATACCGTCATAATCGGTCGTCCACTCCGAATTGATAACCGACAAATCACTCGTAAAATTTCCACTCCCGAGAGTCTTGTATTCCGACGAACGTTCACGAAAAACATTATCTCCCAAAAATTCCATATCGACACTCCTGCTTTTTCCTCTCAAATAATTGACGCAGGCATTAGATGCCAATATCAAATGTTCCTCGGTTTCCCAATATGTTTCATCGGTAAGTTCGTCCAACGGGATTCTGTCGAGGAACGAATCGTTGCAGCCGGGTAAAACAAACGCCGCACACAGCAGAATTGCTAAATATTTTGTTTTCATATATTCTGACATTTATATCGATAATTATTTGAATGTAATGCTCAAACCCAAAGAATACGAGGCCGTGATAGGATAGTAACCTCCACTGCTTACAGGAATCTCAGGGTCATACGACGAGAAGAAGTCGGTGAACGTCCACAAATTTTCGCCCGAAAAATATATTCTCAAATTCTCAATATGCATCTTGGAAATGATCCCTTTACGGGGAACCGTGTAACCCACTTGCAAATTTTTTACCCGCAGGTATGAAGCGTCTTCGAGCCAGAAAGAAGAAAATTCGTCCCGATTGTATGTTTCATCATACGTAAAACGTGGATAGGATGCATGAGGGTTTTGGTTTTCCCAAGTCCAACGATCGAGATGTGCCTTCTGCGGATAGTTGGCAAGCTCGGTAAACGCATGTCGTCCCATGCCTCCGATATACCCGTCACATTTACCCACACCTTGTAAAAAGAGGCTGAAATCGATTCCTCGCCAAGCGGCGTTGAGTCCGATCGTATAATTATATCGGGGGATAGCACTGCCTATATAGCAACGATCCTCGGTAGGCGTAATCTTCCCGTCACCGTCTATATCCACATATTTTATATCTCCCGGTTGTACCTTCGTGCGATACTCCTCGATAATAGGGGTCGTCGCTTTCGGCGTATAAGTGTTCGTGGCAATATCATAATCAAAATCATCGACCGTATAAAGTCCGTCGGATTTGTATCCCCAAAATGCATCGATAGGATAGCCCACCGCACGAATGCGATCGCCGCTGAAATCGTCGGCCGTATTTCCCACGCTAACCACTTTATTTTTCACATCGGAAAAAGTGACATTCACCCCGTAGGTAAAATCTTTCCCTATTTTATCTTGCCAAGCCAAAGCGATTTCCCAACCTTTGTTTTGAACCTTACCGGCATTCTGATAGGGTTCACTCACACCCAGCACATCGGGAAGTTTCACTTTCAGCAAAATATCGTCGGTATTCTTAATGAAGTAATCGGCCGTCAACGACAAACGATTATTCAACAAATTGACGTCCAATCCGATATTAGTCATCTTTATGGACTCCCAAGAGAGAATATTGTTCGATGCCTCGCTTTGCTGCATGGAAGAGGTTATCTCCCCGCCGATAGGCATGTTGGAGGTAGAAGGTTGAATCAAAGCCATATAAGGATATAACGAAGAGGTATATTGGTTACCCAGAGTACCGTATGAGGCCCTAATTTTCAAATTATCCAACCAGCTGCGGGTCGATTCCATAAACGACTCTTCGGTCAAACGCCAAGCCACCGATGCCGAAGGGAAATAGCCTCCCCGGTGATCTTTATGAAAACGCGACGACAAGTCGTAACGCAAATTGGCCTCTACCAAATAGCGATCGTTGAAATTATAATTGACCCGCCCGAACCCGGAACGAATCGCCCAATGATTGTCATAGCCGCTATTGGTTTGCAAATCGGTTCCGGCATTCAGCACATGGAGATCGTTGGAGACCAAATCCTGACGACTGGCATCCATTTGTTGGTACAACTGCCACTCCTGAGAAAAGCCGGCAAGAATATGGAAAGAATGTTTCCCTATCGTCTTATCATAATCGACCTGTGCCATCACATTCTGGTATCGTTGGGCAATATCGCGTTGACTGAACTTACTCGTATTCGACGTATAAGCCAATGGCGTTTCGGTATCGGGATAAAAGTGCTGTATGATGTTCTGTTGTTGTTTCCGCAACACATCGACCAACCGGGTAGCATATTGAACCTTTGCCGTCAACCCGTCGATAATTCTCAATCCGGCACTGAAATTCAACGAGGTCTCACGTTTATGGTAATTGATAAAACCACCGTCGTAGGCTTGTGCTATCGGGTTTGCCGAGCTACCGCCATATCCCCATTGCCCGTCGGTGAATTTCACGGGAGTCAAAGGAGAAGAACGGAGAGCTTGATAGAAAAGTCCCGAATTTTCGCTATCGCTCGATGCAGGAGTCCAATTATCCACGTCGGTATAACTCACATTTCCCTCGATGGTCAATCGATCGAAAAGCTCGGTGTTTAATTTCATTCTCACATTATTACGGGTAGCATGATAACCGTTGCCTACCATAAGCCCCGAAGTGGTTAAGTTTCCATAGGACAAATAATACCCCATGTTCTTATTCCCACCGTTGATATTTACATTGTGACCGTGTTGAGGAGCATAATCTCTCGTGATTTCTTTTATCCAGTTCGTATTCGCCCGAAAATTCGGATCGGTTCCGTTAATGACGGCATCGATATCTTCCTGTGTATACCCCCAACTTTTATTTACATTCGAAGTCGCCTCTTTCAGTAAAGTGAGATATTCGACGGCATCGAGCATTTCGGGAAGAGCCGTCGGTTTTTGCATGGCAAAATATCCGGTGTAAGTGACCGTAGGTTTTACCTCGCGGTCGGCCTTACGCGTCGTAATAAGAATAACTCCGTTGGCCGCTCTCGAACCATAGATAGAAGAGGAAGCGGCATCCTTCAATACCGATACAGACTCTATATCGTCGGGGTTCAACGTGTTCATGTCGCCTTCCACGCCGTCGATAAGGATCAACGGGTCGGAGTTATTCAATGTCCCGATACCTCTCACCCGTATAGAAGAGTTATTATCACCGGGACGGCTCGTCGTATTAACGATAGAGACACCCGGCAACATGCCTTGCAAACCGGTCGTCACATTAGCGATAGGACGATTGGCTAAAACATCATGGTCTACCGAAACGACCGATCCCGTTAAATTTATTTTCTTTTGAACACCGTAGCCTACCACCACTACCTCGTCCATCAAATTGGAATCTTCGTTCAATCGAATTTCAATGGGATTTTCATTCGTGACAGGAACCTCTGTCTTTTTATAGCCGATAGAAGACACGACCAGCAGAGCGTTATCCGAAATATTATTGATAGTAAAATTTCCATCTACATCGGTCGAAGTTCCTATCGAAGAACCTTTTACGATAATACTGGCCCCGATAATGGCCTCGCCTTTTTCATCGACTACCTTACCGGAAACAGAACGGGACCGTTTAGCCGCTTGCTGCTGTTTGGAAAGCAAAACAACTACATTATCGACTTTCCTTTGGAATGTGATATTCGTTCCCTTCAATAACTGTTTCATGGTCTCTTCCAAAGATGCATTGTCGGTTTTCACCGTCACGAGTTTATCAAGCCCCTCTAACTCCACATTATAAAAGAAGCTATAATTGCTCGACCGTTCGATTGTTTTTATGGCTTCTTTCAACGGCTTATTTTTAATATCTACCGTAATCTGCGCCTGAATATTGAGCGTAAAAAGCGCAAACAACAAGCATAGCCACCTCATCTTAAAATGGTTTGATTTCATACGTTTTTCATTTTTATTTCTTTGATTAAAAAGATATTAGTATAAAAGGTATCTGCAATAATGTGTTACTTTTAATTTTCATCGTCTATTGGGTATACAAGTAGCGACCCAGATTTATCCAAGCCTATTTTACAATTAACATTTATTAAATTATCTAATTCTTAAATGATTCGACATGTGCCATTTTCATAAGCAAAAAGGGGAGCCGGCTCGACGCAAACACCAAGCATTCTTATCCCCATAGGGAAATATTCAAAAGAGGAGCTGTTATATTATTTTTTATGAAGCATGATGACAGAATCGCGCACTTCATAATGTAATGACGATGTCATCGACAAGATATCGAGAGCATTTGTAATGCCTCCGCTTCCTATCGAACCGGTGAAAAAATATTGTCCTTCGGGAAACGCCGAGTCGAAAACGATTTTTACGTTATATACACGAGATAAAACCTTAACGATGTTTTCCAGCGATTCATTTTCGAAACGTAAATTTCCATCGGTCCATTCGACATATTCCTTCGAATAAACCTTACCGACCTGCATGGTTCCCGTGTTTCTGTCATACACCAGTTTCTCGTCGGGCTGCATGACATAGCGATCGCTCTCCGACGCCACATCGACTTTCCCGGTCAACAAAACGACCGACACCTCGCTATCGTCTTTATAAGCACACACGTCGAAAGCCGTACCCAATACTGTAATTTCAAGACCGGCAGCCTTTACGACAAACGGGCGCTCCTTATCGGGAGTCACCTCGAAATAGGCTTCCCCATCGAGCTCGACGATTCTTCTTTCCCCATTAAAATCATGCGGATAACTAATTTGAGAGGCTGAATTTATATTTACTTTCGTACCATCGGGCAATTGGACTTTGGCTCGTTCCCCACTCTCGGCAGTTACTACCAACGGGAGAGTATCCACCTTTGAATCGAGCCCCAACTCATATACGGCCAACGCAGCGATAATCGGTAAACATACAACGGCGACCCACCGCAACATCGGAACAAAGGAGAATCGTCTATGCGACTTTTTCTCCCGGGATTCTATGTCCTCTTTAATGCGGGTATACAGACGTTCATAGACTTCCTCATCGAGATGAGAATCGCTTCTTTCAATAGCTTGCATAATCCATCGGTCGAGCGAGTCGTTATTTTTTATCCACTCGCACAATTCCCTGACTTCTGCTGTCGAAGCGTTTCCATCGAGGTACTTCTCGATGAGTATTTTGAAATATTCCTTATCCATTTGTTCCTTTACCTAGTATAAAAGCAAATCGGCTCGCACGTCTAATCGTTTATAGTTAAACTATCTTAATTAAAGCGGCATAAATCACTAAGGGTAACAACTCATCGTAATGGGCCATCAATTTATCCCTCATAAATTTAAGCGCCAACGACAATTGCGTCGCGACAGTACTCTCCGAAATATTCAGCTCGACCGCTATTTCTTTATTCGTAAAATGCTTACGTTTACTCAAAACAAATATTTTCTTACGCGACGGCGGCAGTTCCTCGGCAAGTCGATCGATATATTCTTCCAGCAACTTACCGTCCAGCTCTCCATCGGCATTATCGCTATATTCTTCCGAAGATTCAAGAACATATTCCGCATAAATATATTCGACAGTCTGCCGCTGATACACGTTCATCAACAGATTCTTAGCTATGGTACAAAGATAAGAAATCAACGATTTATCGGGACTCACCTGATCGTGTATCTCCCACAACCGGACAAACGTACGTTGTACGATTTCCTCCGCCCAATAACTGTCTCCGCCAGATATTCTCATGACAAAGTTGTATAATTTACCACTATACAACTTGTATACCTTTTCAAAGGCATCGAAAGAACCCGATTTGAGGCCTACGATAATATTGTCACATTCACTTTTCAACTCTGGCAATAATAATATAATATGCAAATGTAAACCATCTGCCTAAAAATATTATTATTTACATGTTATTTTTCCAATAAATATCTATTTCGCCAATGGAAATAATAATATTATTCTTTATTTAATCTGAAATTAATAGCCCAAAAGACGCCTAAGCGCATTTTCCGCCTCATACGACGCCTTAAAATTGGGTTGAATGACTATTCTGTTGTTTCTATCGATCGCGCCCCAGCGGTTTCTCCCGACTTCCACAACGGCAAAGCCCTCGTCGTTGAATCCTCGTGCATTGTAATATTGCGGTTTAATGAACCAATTTCCATAATAATCGAGATAACCGTACAATCCACTCTTGGAATCGCGGGTCTCCCATAAATCGATTCCGCGCAATCTACCCTTCTCCATCGAAGTAATAGCGTTATCCACATCGTAGCTGTGCTCGAACACTGGATTTATCACCACTTTCCCAGCCATATTTATGGCTCCGTACCGCACACCGATTTGCACCCGCGCCAGTCCGTTGTTACGGAAACGTTGTGCAGATCTGAATTTAGGCTGTATTACCCACATACCCAAGTCATTGACATAGCCATATAATCCGGTAGCCGGACTTTCGACCGGTGTCAAACGACTAGCCGCCTGCGAACCATAACTTCCCGAATACAGAGGAAACCCTCCTAAACCGGCACAGGAACAAACAAAAAACATGGAAATAAACAAGAATATCGAGATCGGGTATTTCATGAGATTTGAATTTTAAGGTTTTATCATACAAACTCTTTTCCAACATAAAAGCATATATCTTCGCCCCTTTTTTACAACATCACAAATATAAAAACAAATTTTAAAAAACCAAACCTTCGGAACAGAGAGAAAGGGATAAAACAAGATTCCTATTCAAAAAAGAAAGGCGGAATTAACATTCCGCCCAACGTCTTATCCATTATTCTTTCACAATAGACAGCTTCCCACCGGGAGCACCCAGCACATCGCCTATAATCTTATTATCCTTGATTTTCGCACGACGGCATTTTACCAATGTTACGGCAGCCTTTCGTTTGTGGAACGGTTTATAGGTTGTATTCCTTTGAATCACATTCCCTGTAAACGAAATACCGTCTACGCTTTTTGCATACAAAATAGGATAGTCGAACGGATTGAACGTATTGTTCTCAATCCTGATATTGCTATGGAACGGATACTTCGTATCGGGCTGGGGAATTTCCGGCTCGATAGATATGATGGCTTCACAAAACTGATACATGGAAGACATACAGGGATAACGGAAGTCGTTTCCTTTAATAAGCACATCTTTTACCGCACCCGATTCGTACCAATAATTCGCATCGCCCGCAATCAATATAGCCGACCCGCTCGACTCGAACACATTGTTTTCAATCACTACTTTTCCCGGTGTGGAAACCAGTAATCCCCGCGCCCGGCAAGAACCGAAAAACGAGTTGCGAATATCGACATCGGGAGTCCACGTGAGATTCTCCAATGCAGCGCCTACCCCGATTTCTTCCGGCAAATCCGATGTCAATTCCAATTCGAACTCATACTCGTCTATCGCCTTGAACGAGCGTATATTTGCAGTAGCAACCGTGCGCATGGTGTTGTTTTCGATCATACCGACTTTATCTCCCGGAAATCCCCACTCCATACCTTTGCTCATGTCGTGCATAAACCGGCAGACAACCTTATCAGAAGAAAGGACTTTCACCACCCGGACACAGGTTCCATGTATGTTTATGGGATCGTCCATCAAACCGGCCCAACGACAACTGTCGACCGTAATTTTACCTTTACACCCCATCAAATGAAAACCGTCGTCGTGACCGCTCAATATGCGTCCCTTCGCCGCATTGGGCTCTACACTCACTTTTTTGAACGCAATATCAGAAGAATATTGTGCCAAGATACCCAAGCCGGCGGTATGATACACCTGCACATCGGACAACCGCACATCGTGGCTGCCACAGATAAAAATTCCGGCATGGTCTCTCGTGCTATGCCTCAACACCAACCAGTTACCCTCGGCCGGGTATCGTTCGAATCCTCCCTTCCGACTCAACCGCACAATACCATACCGAGGTGAAACGGCCGTATAATCGCCCCAATTCCACCCCAGCACCAAATCACCCGTACCGGGAACTACGAAATGCGTATCAGACTCAAATTCTATCATACTGCCTAATGCACTTTTCCAACCTTCACCCACGAACACCAACTTGCCGTCTTCAATGATATAGGGAGATTCGAGGACATTGATTTCGATCTCGAAAAAATCGCTACCCACCTTTGTCACACGAGCCTGAGCCGTAAGCGGTATATCCCAATCGATAGAGAAATTTTTCAAGGTAACGCCATCGCAATTCTCAACGGTTATCGGTTGTATTCGATCGTGCATGACGAACTGCGAGCCGTTCCCGTCGACAGTGATATTGTGAAGCCCCTCGAAAAGCATTGCCAATCGCTTCGGAAAAACATCGTAGGTATTGGTCTCATAATAATTTTTCTCATGAGCATATTGAGGCCAAAAATCATAACGTCCTTCGGGAAAGACAAGGGTTACCGGCTCTTTTCCCCTACAAGCCTCTATCGCTTTTTGAACATATGCCACGGCATTCTCCCTCGTATCGGGTTTCAACCCAAAGTCGGCTACCGAAATCACAGTATCCGCATATCCTTTACTTCCAAAAAAAATCGATGCTATGCCGACTACACTTACCCATACGCGTGTCGAAAATTTTGTTCCCATTCTTAATCTTGTTAAATATTTCAATTTTGCAAATTTATAACTATTTTGCAAATTCTAAACCTTTTAATTTCTCCCATGCTCCTCGCGTGAAATCGGGAATACGTACAGGAACAGATCCATTTCTTACTGAATATTCAGTCAATTCGACCAAGCAAGACCATTCGGCAGCATCATAAACATCTTGATCCAAAGGCAATCCATTCCTTAAACAATAAATCAAGCGATAGTCCATAATAAAGTCCATACCTCCATGCCCACCTACTTTTCGAGCTAAATTTCCAATTTCTTTCACAAACTGATGTTCATAAGCCTTCAAGAGAGAATCCAATTTCTCTTCCGGTAAGAAACGATGAGCATTCGGTTCTAAGGCAATCCCTTCCACCGGATATTTCTGTGCAAAACCCTTTGTTCCGCCGATTACATGATGCCGGTCATAAGGTCGAGGACTTGTCACATCGTGTTGAATCAAAATCGTTTTCCCTTTTTCAGTCTTAATAAGAGTAGTATTCATATCTCCTAAATCATATTTTTTAGAAGCGAACGCATGCTCTTCCCCCAAACGACTCCGAGAATATTCCGTCAATCCGAACTGGTCACTCGACATCGACACCAAATAATTCATTTTATCTCCCCGATGAATGTTCATTATTTGACAAATCGGGCCTAAGCCATGCGTCGGATATGGATTCCCCGTATGATCCGTATTATATTTCAATCTCCACATATCCCAATATCCCGATACCGATGCAGTGTCAAAATTATATTCTCTTAAATCGTGAATATAAGCCCCTTCTCCATGAACAATTTCTCCGAAAACGCCCTGTTGAGCCATATTCAAAGTAGCCAACTCAAAAAAATCGTAGCAACAGTTTTCCAACATCATACAATGTTTCCGAGTTTTTTCGGCGGTATTCACCAATTGCCAACACTCGTCAACCGTAAGGGCTGCCGGAACTTCCACCGCGACATGTTTCCCCTGCTCCATAGCATAGACCGCAATAGGAGTATGCAACTGCCAATGGGTACAATTATAAATCAAATCTACATCGCTTCGTTCACAAACCTTCTTCCAACTATCGGGGCCACAATATTCCACGGCCGGTCCTCG
Organism: Barnesiella sp.; assembly: GCF_022723415.1. NCBI lineage: Bacteria > Pseudomonadati > Bacteroidota > Bacteroidia > Bacteroidales > Barnesiellaceae > Barnesiella > Barnesiella sp. The sequence continues at coordinate 66,085 of NZ_JAIJHU010000007.1, forward strand.
TCCCTTCGCAGCCAGAATCCTCTGCGCTTTGGCAACCTTGAAAGAATCTACATCGCACAACGCAACCACCCTTACACCTTCTATATTCATAAAACGTTTCACGGCTGCCATGCCCCGAGGACCTACCCCTATAAAAGCAACCCGTACCGTATCCAAAGGTTCGGCTCTTAATGCAAGGACATCGGTTTGTCCCGATTCTCTTTCCGGTTCGGGAAACGGGTCGGCTTTATAAACAGACTTACAAGCAAACAAAAGCAACAATGCTCCTGTTATAATAATTCTTAGAATCAGATTCATAACTAATACTTTATTTAATCAAAGATTTTGAATATTTACGGTCGTCGAAAACATATCCCCAAACCGGGAAGTCACCCTTATTTTAAGTTGATTATACGGAATAGAAGGCCTACAATAGAACATATGATCAGATTCAGAGGCTTGTATCCAAGTACGCCCGACAGGGAAAGTATTATCTCCCTTCGCCCCGAAAGCATTGTATGCAGTAATATCATACATATTCAGACTACGGAACATCGAACGATAGTTTTGTCCGTTATCTTCGGAATATTCGACTTTCCACGAAGGATCCCAATCCCAAACATTCAGAACGACATTTTTCGGGCGTAATATGTTGATTCTTTCTCCCAAAGGATATACTCTCATCTGGTATTGTTCGGGTTGTCCCACACATTTATATTTCCATTTAAATGAGGTTCCGTCCACATCAAATATTTTATACCCGATAGGTGTACCCTCACTACAAATCAGTTCGGGTTGCCACCAATTACCGCACATTGCCGCTACAATGTGTTCTGTCATACCACTACCATCATCTGTCACAACAGAGTTCCAATGCGTATGACCGCTAAGAATCTGAACATCGGCATATCCACGGAGAAGGGCATACAACTGTTCTCTGTTGCCGAAAGACCGAGTCTCGGTTCTGCGCTTAGTAGGTGCATGTAAACAAAGGACAATCGCCTTATCTTTATCAACATACATCAAATCTTTTTGCAACCAAGCAATTTGTTCATCGGAAACGGCATCGACATACTTAGGCCCCGATCCGCCCCAATATTCCACATCATCAAGGACTACGTAATGGACCTTACCCCGATTATATGAATAATAAGTAGGCCCGTAATGTCGTTTATACACCGTATCAGCCTTCAAATCATTGGACTTCACAGCAGGTTCACTTTTGTCGAACACATGATCATGATTGCCGATAACATTATACACAGGAGCATTCAACATCGAAAAAATCTCTTTACTCGATTCATGATACTCTGGTTTGTCAAACACCAAATCTCCCAACACAATATAATGTACACATTCTCCTTTACGGCTCTGCGTTACCCAGCTGTTAAGGTCATTTACAGCTTCTTTCAAATAACTCAACTCAAAATCACGATATAACTGTGGATCACCGATTGCAATAAATGTATGTTTCGTATCATCTTTTTCAAGACGAACAAGCTCAAAATCTTTATGGACAATATCTGTTCGCTGATTGATTTCGGCATAAAACTGGGGTACGCTATTTTTCACGCATACGGTATAACCGCTCGGTGAAGATATATATACATGAGAAGCCGTCGTATTTCGTTTCATTCTATATATACCTTTCTCATCAGTAACAGTGACGTTAGTTCCATCGGTCACTACAACCCCCGGCATTCCTACCCGATTGCAATGCACCCAACCTTTAAGCGTAATACCCGGCATATCCAAGATAATTCCATTTTCAGGATCGTCCTTCTGCTCTACAATAGTATCGGGCTCTTCGGGATCGACGATATCCGTGGAATCGGCAGGTTCTTCCTCTCTTGGTTTTTCGGGTTCGGGCATATCGTTTTTTTCACAACCCAACAAGAAAATACCGGCAAAAGCCAGACATACGAAATAGATAAGTTTCTTCATGCTAATTTCTCCTCTTTTGTTTCAAAACTATGGGGCTATCCAGATTGGTTGGATAGCCCCATAGGAACTTTATTGAACCATAAATCTCTGCGAATAAGATACACCCATTCCCCGAACGGTAACTACATACCATTGAGAAGGCATATTATTTACAGAAATACTTTTTACCATGTTTTCTTCTACCCTAACTTCCTCTTTATAGACTTGTTTTCCTGATAGGTCTGCAATTTCTATCACATAATTTCCCGAAACAAGGTCTTTCAAAGAAACTTTAAGCATTCCATCGGTTACCGGATTGGGATATACGACAAAGCCTTCGGACACAAGGGTTTCTATCCCGCTTTCGCCTATAACATTGAGATATACCAATTGAGTGACACGACAGCCAGCTTCGTCCTCGGCGACAATCGTAAACGAATATTCCTTCGCCGGAGCATTAGGAGTTCCACTAATTAATCCGACACCATCTTCCAACGAGCTTATAGACAAGCCATAAGGGAGAGAGCTACCTTCTTCAATAGACCATGTTACTGCTCCGGTAGCATTATCGGCATATATTCTCGCAGAAAAAGGTTTTCCATTTTCTGCATCTTCCGAAATAATCGCCTCTACTGTCATCTGACAATCCGCTCCGGTAACAGAAATGCTGAATTCTTTACTAGCATTGACAAAACCGTCAGTAGCCAAGACTGTAAATTTAAATATTCCAGCTTCATTCAATACTCCACTAATCTCTCCCGTATTCGTATCCAAAGACAGTCCATCGGGGAGGTTATCTCCATCTTTAAGACTATAAGCAACTTGTAAGGGCTTTTGGAAACCAGAAATATTCAATTGAGCCGAATAGCTCTCCCCTTTTATTCCCTGAGGAAAAACGCCGAACAAAGCAGCATCTTGGCTATAACGCGCCAACATAAAGCGTCCGCCTCCAAAAGCATTGGAACTACCGCTAACACCATAGGGATATATCGTTCCGTAAGTAGGCCCGGTCAATATAATGTCGTTCGTAGTCTTATCTATCGAAATGGCCAAACCGGTCGGTTTCACGGCATCGGTAATAATAGCTCCTGTCGAGAAAGCATATAAATACTCTCCTTCATCGGAATATTTGGCGACAAAGGCCGTTCGATTATTTCCATTGCGCTGTAATTTTATACTCTCATATACAGGCAACTCTGCCTCATAATATCCCACGGCATAGACATTATTACTTTCATCAACCGCAAGAGAGGTCACTCCGTCATCGGCAACCGATGCAAACATGCGATGCCATACATATTGTCCATCGGAATTAAATTTAATAATTGCTCCATCGGTTTTCGAAGCATCGGCCTCAATCGTTTCCGTTGTTCCCGATATGGAAGAAGACCCTTTACAAATTGCAGCAAAATACAAATTTCCATTTTTATCTCGAACAAGAGATGTTCCCCGTCCATTGATAAGCGAACCATTGCTTCCCAACGAAGTTACCCATTGGCAAACTCCGGCCTCGTCATACTTGGCAATAAACGAAGTAATTCCGGTAGCTGTCACCACCTTACCATTACCAAAAGGTACTGTACCGTTATTCACCATACCCGATACATATACATTGCAAGCGTCATCGGTCACAAGGCCATATATTTCCTCACCTTTATTTACCGTACCTAAACGCTTCGCCCAAAGGCCTTCTCCATCTCCATTCAGTTTAATAATCACCACATCTACCGAGGTTCCCGCTAATGTTTCGGAAGAGCCATCGGCCATAGGTATCACTATATCTCCATCGTTGGTATAACCGATCACATAAATATTTCCTTTCTTATCAAAAGTCGTATTGATTCCGGCTTCCCAATCTTTGGCCGAGCCAAATACTTTATGCCAAATTTTGTTACCATCTTTATCAAAACGAATAACTCCTATATCCCGTCCCCCATTTGTAGGAAAGCTATCTGTTTCATTTAGGGTTCCTATACGAGCATCGGGCGTAATTATTCCGGTAAATACTCCATCGCCTGTCACTACATCTGTTACAATCGCCTGTCCTTGCTCATTTCTGCCGGATACAGGAGAGCCCCCGATCGTACGAGCCCACATGAAACTACCATCGATTCCATTATATTTAGCGACCAATGCATCGGTATTCCCAATGTTCGGGAATGAAACTTCATCGGAGAAAGTTGCCGAAAAATAACTTGCTGCTACCCAAACATTTCCATCTTTATCGATAGAATTCACTTTGGCATGGTCAAACGCTTCACTTCCATAAATTTGATTAATCCATTTCAGATTCGGAGCCAAAGAATAATTAAATTCTTCGGCATTAATCGTATAGCTTCGGGAAGTCTCACAACCACTCTCTTCTCTCGCTTTAATCGTGAACGAAAGTTCCCCTGTTTGTTGTAAAATACCGTTCAATAATCCTTTATCAGGATCCAAAGACAGACCTTTGGGCAAATTTTCGGCAGTCCAAACAATTTTTCCCTCTCCATTTTCCAACGTGAATTGTTGATAGAAAGCTCCGGTCACAGCCCGTGAAGGTAGACTCTCGGGTTGTATAGACAAGATATCGCAGGGTTTAGGTACAATAGAATAGGTATAGGTTTTCTCTACACTTTCACCGTCTGTGGCATTAGAAATCATCACACTGAATGAACCGCTCGCTTCTTCGGTAGCTTTTCCCGAAATAATACCCGTAGCAGGATCCAATATCCAGCCAGAGGGTAAATTGCCAGCCAAAGAGTATTCAAACACTGCCGGCATTTCGAAGAAAGCCGGAACAATTTGATACGAGAAAGGAACGAATCTCTTTCCGTTCAACGTCGAGATTCCCGAAACAGAAGGTTTCATCGTATAGGATGCCGCAAACCATTTATAATTACGATCTCCGACAGTATATCGAGCGACGCCAGTTTCAGAGTCGCCATAAGGCAACGTGACATCTGTCGTTCTATCCCCGGCAACAGCCAGCTTATCTCCGTTTACCGCTATAAGATTGATACTCTCCGCACCTGTTCCTTTGACCGTTTCGGCATACAGACATTTACCGGAACCATTTAATTTAGCGAAGAAGCCCTCTTTTTCATTAGACCCGGTCTTTTGAAGAACGATATTGTCACCCCAATTTAACGAACCGTTGAAATATCCGCTTACATAAATATTCCCCAAATCATCACTCGAAATCTCTTTACCTTCGCTCGATGTATCTCCCGAAGCCGATTTGCTCCACAGGAGCTTTCCATCAACGTCAAAAGAGATAACAAATAAATGATCTGCTCCCGATACATGCGTGACGGTTTCGGTAGACAATCCGGCAGATCCTTCCACGATTATCTGATTATTCGCTTTCCCCGTTACGGCCACAGCATTCGAGCCCGAAACGGCCTGTACCTTCAACACTTCTTGATTTCCAGTACCGGTAAAATAACGGGACCACATCACAGAACCATCGGTCGAATTGAGTTTTACCAATGCCGACTCTTTGGACTGCTCGGGATAAAGCAGATATTTCTGTTCTCCAATATAAAACTCTCGTTTTTCCTCCGACTCATTCATTAGATTTCCATTCGCAGCATTGAAAACACCACAAATGACAGGATTCCCATCTTCTCCTACGGTTACATCAGGAGTTCCATTTTCACGAAATTTAGAACCGATACTGGTCGCCCATAAAATTTCACCGTCTTTATTGAACTTCACAAGTAGATAATCTTCGCCCCAATTGTTTGTAACGGCCAAAGAAGTAGAAGAACCGTCTTTGAGAGGCATTTCCAAAGGTGCACTCGATACATTGCCAAAAGTAGCCACGGCATACAAGTTCCCGGCCTCATCGGCAACCACCGAATTGAACATCTCCCAATTACGAACGCCACCGAATGTCTTTGCCCACACAGCCTCACCGGTAGCAGCATTCAGTTTAGCGATATAATAATCCATTTCCCCCTGTGAGACCAATGGAATTCCAAACACGGATACCGGGTGTTCCCCCTTTACATTGGTTCTGACACCTCCGACTACATAGAGATAATCACCGACTTCACAAACCGATGTCACCTGACTATTATTGGCAGACTCCTGCACACACACCATATTGCTCCAAAGGAGTTTTCCATCAGCCGATATTTTCGTCAAAATACCAGCACGGGTAGTAGACTCTTGATAGGGATTTTTAATTTCATCGAAAGTTCCGTCATCTTTCATTATCTGAAAAGAATTGGCATTGATCGATATATACATATCCCCATTCTTCGTTACGGCCAAAGCCTTTTGTTCATCGGCCGTATGATCGGCTCCCAAACTTTTTCCAACAATAAGTTGTCCAAATACAGCCATAGGGGACAACAATAATGCACAGCAGACCCCAAAAAGCTGTTTCTTACTAAAAATAGCATTTGTTTTCATAGTTTATCATTTTTATTTTTTACTGAAAAAAGAAAGTGTTTCGCATAATTAACATTCAATGAATCAAGCCTCTTCGATTGAATAGTCAAACGGTAGATAAAATCTGTAAAATCTTTTTGTTCTTGCCGACTCCACCCAACTTCGGCCAACGCTATGGCCCTCGGATAAGCCATATATTCGGCATGCTCGGGAGTAGCAATGTATTCCGTCCAAAGATTTCCCTGAATGCCTAAAATATATCGACCCTGTTCCGATGTTAATTTTTCGGTAGGATTATAGGAATAAACCGAATCTAACGGTAGGTAACCATAAATAGCCAAAGGCTCATTATCCCGGTCTTCCGATTGATAATAATCGAGATAGCAAAAATCCCGAGGAGTCATGATAACAGAATGGTTCATTTTTGCCGCTTTTATACCTCCTGCTTCTCCCCTCCAAGACATGACAACGGCATTAGGCGCGATGCCACCTTCTAAAATTTCGTCCCAGCCAATAATTTGCCGGTCATGTGCATTGACAAACTCCTCCATTCGTTTTATAAAATAGCTTTGGAGTTCATGCTCATCTTTCAATCCCAATCGTTTTATATTTCGTTGACAAACCGGACATTCGGACCAACGGTCTTTCGGACATTCATCTCCTCCTATATGTATATATTTCGAAGGAAAAATTTCAAAAACTTCGGATAGCACATCTTCCAGAAGTTTAAAACTGCCTTCCTTTGTACATAGGACTTCTTTATGAACGCCCCAATCGCACGAGACTTCGTAGTTTTTATGAAAACAGGCCAACTGAGGATATGCGGCCAAAATCGATTGAGTATGTCCCGGCATTTCGATTTCAGGAATAACCTCAATAAATCTCTCGTGGGCATATTCGACAATTTCCCGCAATTCATCTTGGGTATAATATCCGCCATGAGGTTTTCCATCGTATCTACGAGGTACATCATTTTTATGTCCGGCAATACTTTGTTTGCGCCAAGCCCCCACAGAAGTAAGCCGCGGATGCGATTTTATCTCGATGCGCCACCCTTGATCATCGGTTAAATGCAGATGCAATACATTCAATTTATACAACGTCATTATATCGATGTTTTTCTTGATAAAATCCAACGGGAAATAATGACGTGCCACATCAAGCATAAACCCTCGATGTTTGAAACGAGGTTCATCGTAGATATTCACGCAGGGCACTTGCAGTATCACATTTTCGTCACATATTTTTTTCTCGCATTCGGCCGGAAGCAATTGACGCAATGTTTGCACTGCATAAAAAGCACCAGCACCACCCTTCGAGGCGATAGTTATTGTACGAGGGGACACATCGAGTCTATAAGCCTCATCATGAGCGATCGTATCGCAAACGGTAAAAACGATTTTATTCCGGGCTTCTTCACCGGTTCCTATCTGAGCTTTGCAACTTCCTGTCTGTTCCACAAAGGTTTTAAGAAAGTTTGCCGCTCTTTTTATTTCTTCATCATCTGTTTTCAATTCAATTACCACACTGTCTCCAAACGTAAATTCGCCCGGTTGCATGTCTACCGATAATGGTTTGGGTATAAGGGGGCAATTATCATTTAATTTATCGGTTTGTCCTTTACAAGAGACTAAAACGGATAAAAACAAGATAAAACAATATCGTATTGTTCGTATATTTTGCATAATTCCTATCGTTATTTACTGAATTCTTTCTCTAATAATACTTTTCCATCAATTTGCTTAACTTGAACTTTCAGCAGATCTTCCGAACCAAACATTGTCAACACAGAGTTATTGGAGTTCACTATTATAGGGAAAGCTGTAACTTTCCCCTTATCCATAAATCCGAATGCGTGATTATGCCCACTTAACATCAAATCGATACGAACACTCTCCAATAGGGGGAGCAACTGTTTGCGTAGTCGTTCAGAGCCATACCAACTGCCTTTCCCAAAAGGAATATGAGACAAGACTACCCGAAAAGAGGCAGCTCTAAACTCCGGACTTTCCAATTCACGGGCCAACCACTCCTTTTGTTCAAGTATATAATTATCAAAATCTACCAAACCCGAATATTCCACATCTGTATCGGGTTTATCTTCACCGCTATCTAACACGATGAACCGAATGGGGCCATAGGTGAAAGCGTAATAGAACTTCCCTTCGGGACCGGCAAGGTATCGGAAGAAATTACGGGCATATGCTCCACGAGTTTCATGATTACCCCTTACATATACAAATGGTTTTCTAGATGCGAACAGGCCGACCGATGTATCTAAAAAACCGGTGAAAATATCACTTTGCTTGTTAATATAGTTACACATATCCCCACAAAACACTACCATATCGACATTTTGCGGTGGAGCCATTTCCAACAATTTTTTCTGCAAATCGTTCTTCCCATGTATATCGTTTATCATAACTATCGACAATGTTTCCTGTCTGCCATCGAGTGTTGTAAAAGTCAACGGTTTTTTCCAGATATCGGTAGAAACGATGTTACCCAAAACAGGACGATAGGGCAGCAACTCTTTTACCTCTTGTGACAATACTCGGTAAAAATAGGTCGTGTTTTTTTCAAGCCCCGTAATCGTTACGCGATGCAATGTGTCGACACAACACAACCCGTCTTGTGAGGCATAGGCTTTTCGCGGCAGTTGGGAGTAGAAGTTCTTACCGTCTTCCTTTTTGCTGAATTCCACCCACGATTTACAAGGCTTATCGGTTGTCCACACGACTGTCACTTCGTTCTCCGACAAGTTTTGTAAATAGGGACCGTGGGTAATTTTTACCGAAGGTTGCCCGGCTATGGCATAGAGCGGGAATACTATTCCTATAATCCAAACTCTTATTAGTTTCCTGAGCATATTTATTTGTTTAATGCATGAATTCTACTTATAAGGCCCGATCCCTCGGTCTCTCAACACATCGAGACCGGGCCTTTCCAAATCTATCTAAAAAGTGTGTCTGTATATTCGACCGCCTACCACCCCGGATTTTGGACTAAATTCGGATTGATATTTATATCTCTGGAATCCAGCGGATAGAGATAGTGTTGTGGCACATTAAAAGTTTTCGTCGGCTCATTACTGTTTCGCAATGTCAGATAATTTTCTGCTGACTGCGGAGATTGAGTCGTAAATCCTGCCGGAAAACAATTCCATCTTTTCTGAACCTTATTGAAAGTCAGATGCGCAATTTTCCAACGACGAGCATCGAAGAATCGATGGCCTTCATACATGAGTTCAATCGTTCTTTCTTGTCGTATAATCTCGCGATAGTCTTTCCCTGCAATTCCCTGCCAAGAAGTCTCGACATCGGGGATACCGGCATGGGAACGAATATCATTCAAATAAATGAGGGCCTGCCCATCAAGTCTTCCATAATATTCATAATAAGCCTCCACATAATTGAGATAGAGCTCTGTCAAACGAACCAACGGAAAAGCCGTAGCCCTCACTGCCACCTGATTATTGGCGAAACTCGTATTCGGATGTAAATATTTTTTCCACAAATAACCATTGGGAGTGATATTGTCTTTCAAGGGATCATTCCCGTTCGTCTGATTGGTTTCGGGATTAATTTCGCCCATTCTCAAATACAACGTATAACCTTCTCCTCCTTTTATTCCATCTCTGCCGTCCAACTCGAAATTGGTTGCCCGGTCGTATGCAATATCGGCATAGAAACGAGGTTCCCGGTTCAAATGCAATCTCACGGTCTTTTCTCCCGTCTCAGGATCGGTCGTTATTCCAAATCTTCTATCATATTGGAAAGACGGGTCTTTATCAATGGGCAATCCATTCTTTGTTAAATAGGTTTCCACCATTTGCATTGAAGGAGCCAAGCCCCCATAAGGAACAGTGGTAGATCCTTGTGACAATCCGCGAGGTGCAATCATTTGTTGAATATTCATTCGGGACCCTGTGTAAGCCCAAATAATATCTGTATTTCCCGCACTCGGCATAGTCACCAACGACCAACGATGATTAAAATATCCTTTTTCAGCATCGCTTATTCCAACCGGAGCCTGCAAATGGGTATACAAATCATGTCCGGCTGCATGCGCTTCATTGATAGCATCCTCGGCTGCATCTAAGGCTTTTTTCCATTTTTCCTTATCATACTGCAAACTGATTAATTGTTCTCCATCTTTATTCTTAAAGTCGCTGTAATATTCACTATTCCCATTAAACAAAGGACTTGCGGCATACAATAACATACGCGATTTTATTCCTTTTGCCGCAGCCCGCGTGGGAGCTCCATATTTATCGGAAGTTTGGATAGGCGGCAGTAAAGGAGCCACTTCGTCTAAACGATCGGCGATCCATTCTACACACTCATCGTAAGGACGACGTTTCGGGAAGGCCAACTCACCGGTAGCATCCAATGGAATTTCCCTGTCTATCAACACAATCGGGCCATACAATCTTAACAACAGATAATGATAATAAGCTATCAGAAATTTGGCTTGCGATGAAAAATCGGTTATTTCTGCTGCGGATATTCCCGGTACACTTTCTACTCGATTCAAAAATGTATAGCATTGACGAATAGCGCCATAAAGATTGTACGCTTTACAACGACTCGATTGTGTAGGACTTTTGAAATAAGACCAATAATTATATATGGGATCGGCTGCCGTTTGAGACCCAATATTCGCGACTTTGGAGTAATGCCATGTCGTAGCCCACTGAGAAGTTATGCACACCTCATCACTAGCTCCATTAAATTGCGGCTCCCCGTTATGATCACTCGACTCGGGCATAAAAGAATAACAAGCGTACAAAAAATTCCTCGCCGAATTTACGCTGGCAAAAGCCTCTTCCAAAGTTCCTTTCTTCTCAGGTTCAGAATCCAGATAATCACAACCGGAAACAGTAACGAGTATCCCTAATACTAAGAATATATTTTTAATTGCTTTCATAATCGTTTTAGAAATTAAATTGAACACCTAGATTGAAAACTCTCTGTAAAGGATATACCAATCCATTGCCACTGTTAGATCCGCCTCCGATCTCAGGATCCCAATACTTAAAGCCCGTAAATGTCAATAAATTACTACCGGCAATATAGGCTCTCATAAATTTGTAGGAATATCCTATCTCGGCATTTTTCAATCTCAGGAAAGAACCATCTCTCAACCAGAACGTCGACTTCTGGTATGTATTCGTATTATCTACATTGTGCGCCAACCTCGGATACTTCGCATTAGGATTGGGATTAGATGCCGACCAATAGTCATCTGCCACAAATTTCAAAACATTCTTATGATAGATATCGAACGGATGTATATCGTCCAAATAAATAGAGACTTTTCCCGCACCCTGGAAGAATACAGAGAAGTCCCAATTCTTATATTGGAAAGAGGCTCCGAAACCATATACAATCTGTGGGATATAAGGATTTCCGATATAGGTACGGTCATATTCGTTAACCACCCCATCTTCATTCAAATCTTGATATTTTATATCCCCCGGTTTTATATTAGGCATGATAGCCTCTTGACTGGGACTATTTTTAATATCTTCCTCATCTTTAAATAACCCCAGCGCTATATAAGCCGGACCGACACGATTCAAGGCTCCGCCTCTCTCGTATTGATAACTAAACGGATAATGGGGTTCATCTTTCTCCAATATTTTATTTACAGCATAAGTAAAGTTCCCTTTAACCGAAAGAACAATATCTTTGGAAAACGCATGATTATATTCCAAAGACATATCAACTCCTCTATTCGTCACTTTTCCCACATTGGCTACCGGATTAGCATCACCAATTCCTATCGTAGGCGAAATAGTTTGTCGAGTCATTAAAATTTTGTCCCTATTTTCATGAAAATAATCGGCAATCAACAAGAATTTTTGATCGAACAAACCCAATTCTATACCCACATTTGCTTTTTTAGCAACCTCCCAAGTTGCATTTTCATTACCGTATGTCGTTATGATAGCTCCAGCCTCGGTAGCTTTGAAATCCTCACCGAAAGCATATCCGGCTCCATTCATATTGACATTGGTATATCCGGGAAAACGAACAGAAGAATTAGAATTTCCAACCGTTCCATACGATCCTCTTAATTTCAGCAGACTAATCGTCTTATTCAAAGGGGCAAAAAAGTCCTCGTTCGAAATAATATAACCGAGTGCATAGGACGGGAAGAACCCGAACCGCTTACCTTTGGCGAAATTGTCACTCCCATTATATCCGAAATTAAACTCAAAGAAATAACGTTTATCAAAGTCATACGTAAATCTTCCGGCCATACCTTGATTCAACTCTCCGAGAGAAGAGTTATAATTAGCCGGATTACTACTATAAACCCCTCGTTGCAAATAGATCAGTTGCGCTGAAATATCATGAAGATCGGCAAACTTTCTTTGATAATCTAACGAAACATTAAAATTGAATAACCTATCACCCGAATAGGCTTTGGTAAAAGAAAACGCATCGGTTCCATCGTTATTGACATTTCTCAACTTCCAAGATTGATTCCCCGTAATAGGATCGGTAACAATCGTGTTCGGGTCGATTTCGAAATAATAGGGAGTATAAGTACGATTCAAAGTCGTAGAAGAAAAATGCTTCATAGAGAATAAACCTTTAACAGACAATCCCTTAGTAATAAACTTCAAATCTTGGTCTATATTAAACGTAGCCATCGTCGTAATGCGGAACATTTCCTTTATACCGGAAGCCAGTTCGGCATACGGATTCGGATAACGGTTGAGTTGGGCGCCACCCGATTTATTACCCCATGCGATATAATTCGTACCCTCGATTTGAGGAAATTTCACCGGGAAATAGGTAGGCTGTGCCCACATTACCCGATTAAAGATCGTATTGATACTATTATAAGGGCCCTTGTAATCTTGTATTTGAACATTTAATTTCACCCCCATTTTGGTAGTGGACGAAATATGAGTATTTACATTGGCTTGAAACGAATACCGCAAATTCTGAATATTATTCTTTAACGGATTTTCTTTTGCTTCTTGTACCAATCCCATATCGTTATTAAATGTCGCACTGACAAAATAATCCATATTTTTCGACCCACCGGAGACGTTTATGTTCGCAGCCTGATTAAACGTGACATCTTTAAAAATAATATCATACCAATCGTTATTGGGATAAAGGTAAGGATTGCGGTTCTCAATAGTTCCTTGAATCTGATCGTCGGTAAACTGAGGATTCGCTCCGGGAGTACGAGCTTCGATCGCTTCATTAAACATCTTCATATAAGTGACACCATCGGCCAGTTCGGGAATCTGTGTAGGCATGGACATTCGCCCTTCGACACGAACATTTATCGTAGGTTTTTGATTCATTCGACCCGACTTGGTCGTAACCAAAAGAACGCCGTTCGCCCCACGCGAACCATAAAGAGCCGTTGCCGTAGCATCTTTCAAGACAGAAAAACTCTCGATTGTTTCCGGTGCTAAGGCATTCAAATCATACGTGCTGGATTCTGTTCCATCAATTAATATCAAGGCATTCTGAGCTGAACCCGAAGCGAATGTACTGACTCCTCGTATCCAAAAATTCGCACCGTCGGCTCCCGGCTCCCCGGTTTTCTGAACCGATATTACGCCGGCAATACGACCGGCAAACGTGTTAGTAAGGTTGGTAGTGGGCACACGAAGTTCACTGGCTTTTACCGATTGAATAGCACCGATCACGCTCTCTTTTTTCTGTTTACCGAAACCCACGACAACGACTTCGTCAAGAGATGTATTATTTTCCTGTAAAACCACAGTCACATTTTTTTTCGTGCCATAACTTACCTCCTGCGGTTGAAACCCAATATAAGACACCAACAGAACACCTTTGTCGGGGACTTCGATGGAAAAATTTCCTTCTATATCGGTCGCCTTTCCCGATTTCTCGCCTTTTACAATCACATTAGCTCCGATAACGGCTTCTCCCTTACTATCGATAACCGTACCCGTAAGCAGGCGCTTATCGACCTTCGAAGAAGCATTTGACCGGCTTTTACTGAGAACTATCTGCTTTCCGTTTATAGAATACGTAATATCGCTCCCTTTAAACAAAATATCCAGAATTACGGAGATAGGTTGATCTTTCTGCGATATATCGATCCTCTGACCGACATCTACTTGCTGTTTATTGTACAAAAAAGAGTAACTGGTTGTTTCCTCTATATAATTCAAAACGCTTTCGAGAGTAGCATTTTTCATATTGACGCTTACCAATGGATCGCGTGTATGATTATCTGCACCGAAAGCCATAACATTACAGCAAACCAACAAAAGCGAGCAAATTTTTATAATTAGAAGATTCTTAGGCAGAAATTGTTGCTTCCTACCTTTCAAAATAGAAATAAAGTTCATACATTTGTGTTAGTTTAGTTGGTATTTAAGGATAATAAACTCTAAGTGTTATCTTTCCGCTAACTTATGAAGGGTGGATATGGAGGAAGGTTCCACCCTTCTTTATATGGCGGATAATTCTTTCTATTCTATCTAATCCGTCTTTCTCTTCATAATATAAAATTTTTAAGGTTATTCATAATTATTTTCTATAATCTCACTACTTCGATATATCTCTTGGAATAAACGCCATTAGGCATAGCTTTCTCGGAAGTTTTTTCTATGTATTTCATGGGAACAGTCAATTTCATTAACCGTAGAATCTCATCGAGCGTTTCTCCCTGAAAGGTCGCACGATACATATGTTTCGCCAAATCTTTGTCCATCACCACAATATCGGCATTGTAAACTTGTCCTATCTTTCGGAATACATCGTCCAAAGGTTCATCTCTAAAAATTAATTTGCCATCTTTCCATGCACACCATTTATAAGTATCGACCTCTTCTACGCGATAATTTTGCCGTTTCGTATTATAATTTATTCTTTGTCCCGGTTTCAAATTCAACCGTTCTTTACTCCTATCCAACTCAACCTCTACAACGCCATTAACCATGGTCACAGCATTTATCGTATCATTGCTATAACCTTCTACATTAAAAGCCGTACCTGTGGCTTTAACTTCCATGTCCTCGGTATACACAATGAAGGGATTTTTCTTATCGGAATGGACTTCGAAAAAGGCTTCTCCATTCAAGTAAACGCTACGCTCTCCGGCCTTAAATTTCGTAGGATATTTCAATTCACCACCAGAATTCAACCATACGATAGAACCATCAGGCAAATTCATTTGTATACGAGTTCCATAAGGAGCCGATATTTTCTGATAACTTATTTTAGAATAATCTTGTTCTACAAACCTATCGGCAACCATATATATCAAGGCAAACAAAATAGGAATAATTAAAACTGCGGCAACTCTACTCCAATAACGATATATGCGTATCACACGTTTTTCTCGTAAACCCATCTTCAACTTTATCCGACTCAAAGCCTTAGTCGTCGAAATAGACCGTACATCAAAAGCAGGATGCGTCACCTCCCACAAATTTTTCATTTTTAAGAAGTAATCATAATTATCTTGGTTCTTCGAAATCCACGTTTCAAGCACACGCTTATCCTGTGATTCCAAATTACCAGATAGATATCTTACAATAAGACGGTCGATATTCTCGTTCGATAATTCCATTTTTATCCCTTTCTATTAATAAGACGTTTATCCCCCAAAAATCCACAATGAAAACAGAAATTTTTTTATCTATCGTACAAATAAAACAGCAATCAATAAGAAAAAATCTTTCAAAAGAGTCCGCAATGTTTTTAATGACTGGCTTATACGAACTTCAACCGTACGTTCCGAGACATTCAGTTTTTTAGCGATTTCTTTATATTTTATACCTTTTATCCGGCTCAATACGAAGACCTCTTTTTGAGCTTTCGGCAATTTATTTATCGCTTTTTTTATATGATCTTGTAATTCGGAATATAAAATATATTCCTCAGTATTGGAGCTCGATAATACCGAGTTTTCATTTACGTAATCAAAATAATCGTTCCTGACATTTTGATGCCTCATGTAATCGAAACAACGATTCCGAACGGAAATTAACAGATAAGATTTTAACGATCTCCCCACAGACAGTGTTTTCCGGTCATACCATAAATGCATGAATAAGGATTGAACTATATCCTCACAAACTTGTCTTTCGCGAAGATAACTCCCCGCATAAAGAAGAAGGTCCTTATAATACAATTTAAAAATAGAATCAAAAGATCTTTCATCGTCCAAAGCTAATCTCCGCATCAAATCATCGTCACATGCTTGTTGAAAAGTTTCGTCATTCGAGATCAATGATTCCGATAAAATATTTAAATCATATATTTCTTTGTGATTCATAGTCTTATAACTTAACTTCTAAAAATGAATATTCAAAACCGATAATACCAAAAGTTATTCAGATACAACTTTTTATTTTAAATTAGGTGATGAATTTCTTTCCTCAAAGATATAATAATATTAT
>NZ_JAIJHU010000043.1:0-32882 GCF_022723415.1 Barnesiella sp.
TCTCGGAATAAATTTAAAACAGCTTCTAAAAAAAAGAGTCCCATTCTCTAAACGGGACTCTTTCCATACATTACATTTATTTTACCAAAGAGACATTTGAGAGGAATCAACTTGCTGCGCTTTCTTTTGCTCCACAGCAGCCTGTTCTTCGGCTTCACGCTTCTTTTTCTCCTCTTCTTTCCGTTTTGCAATCATCTCGGGTGTATCGGGTCTGGTAGGAATTAACCAGTTATCATCGAATGAATCGAGACCCGGAAAATCGTCTTCCCCTGTGTTTGTATCAACACTCTTAGGGGGATTCTCCGTAACTTCCTTCGATTCCTCTACCGAAGTTTTTACATTGCTTTTTGTTTCACTTTCGTCCTGACGAACTTCAAAACTAATTACGGACGATGTGTCTTGTTTCTCTTCGACTGGCGTAACGGTTTCCGGCTCTTGTTTTTCATTCGTGTTTTTCACAAATTTCAAATTCTCTATCTGTGCTAATAGTTCTTGTCGTTGATTTCGCAATGCGGCTACCATTGCATTGGCATTTTCTAAATCGCTTTTCAGCGACTCAATTTCGTTTTTATTACCGACATTTCCCTGTGTCACAGCCTGTTCTAATTTTTCTTTTTGTTCTATCAGATCATTCAGTCGAGCTTGTAGTTGTTTGTTTTCTTCCTCCACGGATTGCAAGTTGTCTAAGAGTTGTGCTATTTTTTCATCTTTCGATGCTTTTATCTGCTCAAACTGTTGCAATTTAATTTCGACTTCATCTACTACCTTCAACCCATTCTGTGCTTCGGATAGCTGAATTTCAAGCTCTTTTATCTGCTTTAAGAGTTGTGAATTTTTATCTTCTCGTTGCATTAAGTCTTGTCGAGCTGCTTCCAACTGACTTGCAATCTCGGTCTCTTTATCTTTTGCCTGTGATAGTTCTTTGCGAGCCTGCTGTAAATCCATGCGAAGTTGCTCTACATCGGATATATTTTCTTTCTGTGTTTTAAGTTCGGCTCTTAACCTCTCAATTTCGGCAGAAGCTGCCTCCAATTCTTCTTGATGGACATTAGAGACTTTCAATTTATTCACCAAACTTTTATTTTCCAGTTCAAACTGCTCTTTTTCGGCTTCTAACGCAGCGATACGAGCTTCCAGCTCATGCACTTTTTCCGCCACCGCCCGTTTCTGTCGTTCGGCGCTTAATTGAGCACTTTGCATAGTATTACGCTGCTCTTCCAATTCTTTCATTTTTACCCGTGCCTCTTCCATTTCTTTCGTTAAATTGAGGTGTTCTGTTTTCCATTTCCGTGAAACGGATTCACGGGCACGCTCATTTACCGCACAGATAAATTCTTTAAACGGTTTATCTAATCGATCGAAGAGATATTTTTTCTCCGCTTCCTTATCCAGTGCGGCCAATATATAATCGGGAAGCGATTTGTTCAATAATTCTAACAATGTATCGAGCAGCGTATCGGGGAGTTGCAGTTCCTCCTCTTTGTCTTCTCCAACTCTCGAAGCAGACGGAGTAACGTCACTCTCATTATCCTGTCGCTCTTTTTCCCGAATACATGCATTCGTAATATTTTCAGCAGTATAAGGTTGAGCCTCGAATTCATCATCTTCGCCAGAAAACCCCAACGCTTTCATCGTTTTTCTAAATATAGACATAATTTTCTACCTTATTTATTTTCAATTTGTTCCACTCCGGGCTTTGTCACCAGACCTTTCCCTTTGCGTCCGTTTATCTCTATCAATACAGGAGCATCAAATTTAACAATTCTCAAAGATTCCGATTCGTACACAGCAGGGAGCTCATTCAGATAACTTTCATCGTAATAGCCATCGCCTGCAAATGTATTTACCGTAAAATAGCCAACACCAAACGAAGTCAAATTCTGAAAGAAATGCGTTCCCTGACTTGGTTCTATCCTATAATTATCAAGTGCGGACTCTACAATGAGACGGGCTGATGATATATGCGGCCATTTAACCGGAATTCCCAGTGAAGAGTCACTCGACCCCCATCGCCCGGGCCCCACCAAAATATAGTTTTCTTCCCGCTCGGTAAAGGTACGATTTATTTTCTCTATTTCACGTGCTATATTTACATTATTTGAGGACTTAAAACTCGATGATTTTACATAGACAATATGAGATACATTATCCATCACGCCGTGTCCCAACGCCGTATTGCTTTTAAGAATGGTTCTTTCGTCGGGTAAATCCATTACTTCGTCGCTAAGCATTTCCTTCATATCGACAATAGGCCTTATCTGCAACCAATAGACCGTACCGGGAGTATTACCCGGCCCTACAAGATTTCCCGCAAACTCTATTTCTACCGGCCGTCCCATTTCACGACTGCCAATGGTAAGCATAGAATCGAGAATAGAGGCTAACGGAAAGGCTTCATGTTGCAAGATATTGGCAAACGTAACGACTTTGCGCCCCCCATCATAATAACCGTCCCGGATCATCTGATCGACAGGATCGTAAGTAGAAACCATCAAACGAAGGGAATTGTCTTTCTCGGCATCACGAACGGAGAGTTTCAACAAATTGAAGCCATCGTCAATAGAGAAAGGTTTTTCACCTCTATTCATATCCAACGCATAGAATCGTGTTTGTGTATCTCTCAACGCCAAATCGAGTGTACTGGTTTGCAATACTTTATTGGGATGCCGTGGAGAGAATCGTAAACTGCGTCCTCCATCGACAATATATTTTCCTAACCCAATGGCCAAATCGACAACTCCATCTTCGGCCTTTTCGTCATTAATAGGATAATAGTTTATCGAACGCCCTACTCCTGCAAATGACGGATAATAACGATCGTTGTATTGCGTACCTACCACTTCCTGCAATATAATCGCCATCTTTTCTTGATCGATAACATTCGACGTAGCTGTCATATAGGCTTTACTATCGGCGTAAAAAACCGAGGCATAAACAGCTTTTATAGCATCTAACAGTAAGCGGAGCATCTCGTTCTTATCGTCCAACGAGGGTATCATATAGGTAGAATAGATACCGGCGAAAGGTTGATAGTGGGAATCTTCCAACAGACTCGACGAACGAACGGCAATGGGCTTACCCACCACATCGAAAAATGCCAAAAAATCGGGCTTTAATTCTTCGGGGAGCTTCGCTTTAAGAAAATGCTCCAAAATTTCTTCATCGGAAATATCGGAAAGAGCTATTTGATAGAGATTATTACTCTCCATAAAGGTATCGAATATATCGGTACACAAAACTACCGTTTTGGGAACGGTCACATTCACGCCTTCGATATTATCGAAAGTCGGATTTCTTTTTATCATGGCGTCGATAAACGCCAAGCCTCGTCCTTTCCCCCCCAAAGAACCATTACCGATACGAGCAAAATTGGAGTATTTGTCAAAACGGTCACGCTTGAAAATGGCAACTACTCCCCTATTCTTCATTTTTCTATACTGCACAATAGCGTCGAAAATGAGTTTACGAATCTCAGATATCTCACTCAAATCGGTAATTTGTCGAGGCTGCAAGGCTTCGGCCATAGGAAAAATAGCACGCGAATAGAGCCATCGGGATATGTGATTACGAGAGGCATGATAATAAAGAGAGTCGTCGGGAATAATATCTATATTGTCTTGTAAATCTTTTAGATTTTTTATTGTCACGATAGGCTCTCCCGTATTAGGATTGATGAATGTAAAATCACCGAAGCCGAAATTTTTCAATATCGTTTTTCTCAAATCGACCGGCAATTTCTTAGAATTTTTATCCAAGAATGAAGCGTTGAGCTTAATGGCTTCTTTTTGATTTTCGCGTTCGGAAGACTCGATAATAAGAGGCAAGTAAGGATCGCAAGAACGCACATAGGTGCAAAATTTTATTCCTGCTTTTTTATCTTTTTCGCCTGCCCTAACGAACGAAACATCGGATACGATACCTAGCATGTTTCCCGAATATTTTTCATATATCTGCATAGCTTCCTCATAAGTTCGTGCCAACATTACTTTGGGACGCCCCCGCATACGCAGCATTCGCTCGTGATCATTCAAGGCTTCGGTCGAAAATATTTGGGATTGCTTCAACACAAAATTATACAAATTAGGCAAAATGGAAGAATAGAACCGGATAGAGTCTTCTACCAATAGAATGAGTTGCACACCTACCGAAGTAATATCGACTTCGGCATTCATTTTATCTTCGATCAGCTTAATAATAGCCACTAACAAATCGACATTACCCAACCAACTGAACACGTAGTCCACCCCACTCAAATCTTCCTTTGCTATACGCCTTGAAACTTCGTGAGAAAAAGGGGTCAGAACGACAATAGGGATATAAGGGTAAAGACGTTTCATCGCCTTTGCCTGCGTAAAGGTCTCGGAACAATCGACTCCGGGCATAGTTATAATCAAGTCATAACGTTTCAAAGCCAATTCCTCGAAGGCTTCCTCATTGGTCGTTACCTGTTTCACCCGAGGAGGCGAACTCAGATTCAGAGAAACATATTCGAAGTAAATTTGTTCCTCCACCCGCCCGTCTTCTTCCATGATAAAAGCATCATATCGGCTCGCAACAAGTAAGACATTGAACACTCTTTTTTGCATTAAGTTAGCAAAAGAGGTATCTTTCAGATATAATTGGTTAATATTCGGTCGATTCATTATTTTTGTGTCGATTCCGGCTTTCAAATTGCCATTTTATTTTTTGCGATTTTATTGTTCAAAAGTAGTAAAAAAAATTTTTTTATCCATATAAATATGTACATTTGCGATAAGAGAAACGAGCATCTTCCAAAGAGATGCCCAACCAAGAATTTAACTTAATAATATCGCGACTATGAACATCGAGCACATCATGACATCATTGGCGGCAAAGCACCCCGGTGAGTCGGAGTATTTACAAGCGGTACACGAGGTGTTACTTTCCATAGAGGAAGTTTATAACCAACACCCCGAATTCGAAAAAGCCAAATTGATAGAAAGGCTTGTCGAACCCGACAGAATCATCACCTTCAAAGTGCCCTGGGTAGATGATAACGGCGAAATACAAGTAAACTTAGGATACCGGGTACAATTCAACAATGCCATAGGCCCGTACAAAGGAGGAATAAGATTCCATGCATCGGTAAATCTTTCCATATTGAAATTCCTCGGATTCGAACAAACATTCAAAAATGCACTGACCACTCTACCTATGGGTGGTGGAAAAGGTGGTTCGGATTTCAGCCCTCGTGGTAAATCAGATGCCGAAATCATGAGATTCTGCCAAGCATTCATGTTGGAATTGTGGCGTCATTTAGGCCCCGACACCGACGTGCCTGCGGGCGATATAGGCGTAGGAGGCCGTGAGGTCGGCTACATGTTCGGTATGTATAAAAAACTGACGCATGAGCACACCGGAACGTTTACCGGAAAAGGTCTCGAATTCGGAGGTTCCCTTGTTCGTCCCGAAGCAACCGGCTACGGTGGACTTTACTTCGTAAAACAAATGCTGGCAACCAAAGGAATAGACATCGCCGGAAAGAGAATCGCCATCAGCGGATTCGGCAACGTAGCATGGGGTGCGGCATCAAAAGCTACACAATTAGGAGCGAAAGTAGTCACCATTTCGGGACCTGACGGTTATGTATATGATCCAGACGGTATTTCAGGTGAAAAGATAGATTATATGCTCGAACTACGCGCATCGGGCGAAGATATAGTCGCACCTTATGCCGAAAAATACGGAGTACAATTCTTCCCCGGAAAACGCCCCTGGGAACAAAAAGTCGACATCGCTCTTCCTTGTGCTACACAAAACGAACTCGACGAAGAGGATGCCAAGAGGCTTATTGAAAACGGCGTTATCTGTGTGGGTGAAATCTCCAATATGGGTTGTCGTCCCGAAGCTATCGATTTATTTATCAAACATCGTATCATGTACGGACCGGGCAAGGCTGTCAATGCGGGCGGCGTAGCCACTTCGGGATTGGAAATGACACAGAACGCCATGCACATTTCATGGAGCGCCGAAGAAGTTGACCAACGTCTGCACCAAATCATGAGCGACATTCACACTCAATGTGTAAAATACGGAACCGAAGCGGACGGATACATCAACTATATGAAAGGAGCCAACATCGCAGGTTTCATGAAAGTAGCCAAAGCCATGATGGCACAAGGAGTCGTTTAAGATTTCGAATAATGCGAACATAATAGAGAAAGGGAGGAGATAAAGATTATCTCCTCCCTTTCTCTATTATAATGAAGTTGCCTACGAACCAAGTCTTGCATATAATTGTTTCTCCAACAGAAAAACCCATAAATGCCATACGTATGAAAAAGATATTCCTATCATTCCTGCTATTCTGCACCCTAAGCACAAGTTATGCAAAGATAGATATAGAACGAATCGACCCTCCATTCTGGTGGACCGGAATGCAAGACCGAGAGCTACAAATCATGTTATACGGGAAAAATATCGCCGACTGTAAAATTAAGATAGATTACCCGGGCGTAACCTTAACAAAAGCTGTCAGTCTGGACAGTAAAAATTATTTATTCCTTTATCTGAGTATCGCCCCTGAGACCCAACCCGGCAATTTCGATATTCAACTGAGCCGAAAACGAGAGAAACAAAATATCCCATACGCACTCAATGCAAGAACCATACAGGGAAAAAACCGGAAAGGATTCGACGCAACGGACGTACTTTATCTGATTATGCCAGACCGTTTCGCCGATGGCGACCCGTCTACAAACGTCATTCCGTCCATGCGATTTCCTTCACCCGTAAATCGGAACAATCCCGATGCCCGGCATGGAGGGGACTTAAAAGGTATCGCCGAGCACTTGGACTATATCGAAGACTTGGGCGTAACGGCCATTTGGCTGAATCCGGTTCTCGAAAACGATATGCCCGGAGGGTCGTATCATGGATATGCAACAACCGATTATTATCGGGTCGATCCTCGGTTCGGGACAAACATGTATTACCGGGATTTGATAACCGAATGCCATAACCGGGGTATGAAAGTCGTCATGGATATGATATTCAACCATTGCGGAGACCAACATATCTGGTTCTTGGACCGACCATCGCACGATTGGTTCAACTTCCCCGACGGTTATCGACAAACGTCCTACCGTCTTACTCCCCACTTCGATCCTTACGTATCGGAATATGACAAAAGCATGACCGTAGAAGGTTGGTTCGTAGAGAGCATGCCAGACTTGAACCAGCACAATCCGCATTTAATGAAATATCTGACTCAGAATAGTATCTGGTGGATAGAATTTTCGGGAATCGACGGCATACGTATGGATACTCACCCGTATGTGTTTTTCGATTCCATGTCCGAATGGTGTGCCGCCATCAACCGGGAATACCCTAATTTCAACATCGTGGGAGAATGCTGGTACGGAACCGAAACCGGTTCGGCCTATTGGCAACGGAACAGCATTTTGGATACGTCACGTAACTCCCACTTGAAAAGCGTTATGGATTTTCCGCTACAAGGTATAACCCGTGATGCGTTTACTTCGCAAACCGACAGTTGGGGCGGGCTGAATCTGATCTACGACCACCTTGCACTCGACTTCATGTTTGCCGACCCAATGAATGTACTTAACTTCCTCGACAACCACGACACCGATCGTTTTCTGTTGTCCGAACCCTCCCACTTGGGCTTTTACAAACAAGCCATCGCATTCCTATTGACAACCCGTGGAATTCCCCAAATCTATTACGGGACAGAAATTCTAATGCACGGGAGCAAGCAAAAGACCGACGGATTGGTCCGCCTCGATTTTCCGGGAGGATTTCCGGGCGATACGATTAACGATTTCTTATCCCAAGACCGCACTCCCCTGCAAAACGAAGCCTTCGACTTTTGCAGGACTCTCTTGAAATGGAGACAAAACAATCCCTGTCTGTCACACGGGGAGATGATGCACTTCATGCCGAACAACGGATTGTATGTATATCGCCGCAGCTACGAAGGGAAAAATGTGTTGGTTATCATGAACGGGAACGACTCTCCACTGACGGTCGACATGAGCCGTTATAACGAGATTTTATCGGAAGTACAATCCGCCCATGATATTATTACACACCGACAGATCGAGTTCTCCCCCATTATGGAGTTTCCCCCAAGAGCTTTATATATCTTAGAGTATTAACCGGGCGAAACCGAGAACGACATCAAGCGATATTTTCCCTATCTTCGATAATCATTGGAATCGGGAAAAGGTTGAATACTTTTTCTCACCAGCTAAAACATAATCATGCTGATAAAACAAGAGTCTGTTCAGAGTACTTTCACCAACGTGAGTTCGTCGTCTCTTAACCGAGCTGTCGCCCAATTTATCGATGTGACAGTATACAGACTGCAAGGGGCGATGTCGTCGGCCATATTACGAAGATAGATGGGATTATGAATAATAGCCTCTCCTACCGTGAGCAAAGGATTGCCGGAGAGCTGTTCCCGCAATATGCGACAGAACTCCTCTTTTTCCTGTTCGAAACCGGGCGACACGACAAACAACACACCTTCACAAAAGGTAGTCAAGGATACTTCTCGCTGAAACGGCAATATATTATCAACTTTATTGTCGAAAGTGAGATAGAGAATGTGTTTATTGAGCAACGACCGCCTATAACACAACTGATGCGAAAAGAATCCTTTCTTCATAATCCAATGATCTTCTCTTATGAACCTAACTTTTTTAATTTGGTAACCCGTTTTGCAACGGCTTTCTTAGATTCGCCACTTACGACCGACTGCTCTGGCATATACACCTGATTATTCACATCGAGAATACGATCGTTATAGTGCTTACGAATCAACATCAAACTATCGATATATACCTTCTCCCGAACCGATTGCTCCGGAAGAACGATATATCCGTAAAGACGGGACAACGCCGTAACAGAATCGGATTGTAACGGCAAAGAGAACCACCCTCCCTTATCTATATCGATTCTGTTGTATGCCACCCCATTATCGGTATGACGTACGGCCATATATACTTGCGGGTTCACGCTTAATTTAGGTAGCATGACGACTTTAAATTTCAACTCGAAATAATCGCGAGTACGGAAGTTTTCATCGGGAGCGATATCGAACGCTAACAAATTGGTAGATAACCGGGAGTCGAAGATATGGCTCCGCCTTTGTTTCCATACATCTACACTATCGCCCGGCTGCGACATCGTTTGGGAATTTTCTTCTGCTAACAGTTTTTTGGCCTCCTCATTTTCGGCTTTCAATCGTTCCACCACACGATCGTATATTTTCATATAGGTTTCAATATGATGCCCATACCATACAAGAGTCGTGTCGAACTGTTCCCGAGTGACTCCATGCCGCAAAAATACGGCTTCTCTTATTTTTTTCTTATCGGCATTGTTGTTATAGATATTATAGTTCGATTCTATGACAGCTTCGGATTTGTGTATATCGACTAACAAATCCTCCATATCTTTCTCACTAATGACATAATCCGGAGTACGGCTGCCACATGCCGACAAACATAAAACCAACCATATGATCCATATCGGATTTTTCATAAAGCTATTCGGATTTCTCAACTTGTTTATTTTCGGAAGAGAGATAACGATGATAAAAGAGAATCATACAAACCACTCCGACCGAAATCGCCGAATCGGCAATATTGAATACCGGACGGAAAAACTCGAACCGCTCACCTCCTATCCACGGTATCCAATCGGGCCAATAAAAACTGAACAGAGGGAAATAGAGCATATCCACAACTCGCCCATAGAATAGCCCAGCATACCCGTCTCCCGGCACAAAAGAAGCTACCAAAGGGGGAACAGGATCGTTAAACATCAATCCATAGAACAGGCAGTCTACAATATTTCCCGCAGCTCCCGCTATAATCAAAGCCAAGCAAACGATGAATCCCGTAGCGACTTGGGGACGATTCTTAATTTTCAGCATCCACCACGACAGAAAAACAACGGCAACAATACGGAACAGAGACAAGAATAGCTTGCTTCCCACTTCCATGCCGAAGGCCATACCGTTATTTTCGATAAACGCTATATAAAACCAATCGGTCACTCGTATAGATTCACCGATATACATGTGAGTTTTCACCCATATCTTCACGGCTTGGTCGACAATGAGTACAAGAACAATCGTAATAAGAGCAACCTGCCCTCTGGTCAATTTCTTCATATCCAAAATAAAAAGATTCTCACTTTTTCCTATTTCAAAAAGATTCGACCTTCGTGCTTTCTATCCAAAGAACAGCCCCCGAAGGTCGAATTTTAATATCACTTTTCAACAAGTTTCATAAAAACTGCCAATCCACTCTACCTGTTTCCACAAAGAACAGATTGATATGGATACCGGCAAACTATTTTCTTTTTCCATCTTCCTTCGCGTCAATTCCCAAAGTCGCATGAGGGACAGCACGAAGTCTCTCTTTCGGAATCAGCTTACCGGTCTCCCGACAAATCCCGTATGTTTTATTTTCTATGCGTACAAGAGCAGCCTGCAAGTGCTGAATAAACTTCATCTGCCGTTGCGCCAATTGTCCTGCCTCTTCTTTGGAGAGAGTGCTAGCACCTTCTTCCAACACCTTAAATGTAGGCGATGTATCGGTAACATCATTGCCATCGGTATTCATAATCGAGGCTTTCAACAAATCATAATCACGATATGCTTTTTCGAGCTTTTCATTAATAATCTGCCGAAATTCTTCAAGTTCAGCATCGGAATAACGTGTTTTTTCACTCATAATTATTGCTACTTAAAATTCCACATTCAATTATTCAAAGAACCGACCACAAACGGAAATTGTTCTATATCCGGTCAAATATAACAGAAATATCCCTACGGACCTCCATTATTTCATGGATTTAACAATTCTGATATTCACCTTAAACGTATCGAAGTCCAGCTCGGTGACTGCTTCTCCGGAAAGAGCTCCCAATATCTCAAACGTATTGGCCAAGACCTGTCGAGACATATAGTCGCGATATTCCTCCACAACCAAATCGGTCTCCCCGTTCGAAGCGATATATACATCGATTTTATCCGTAATATCGAAGCCCGAAGTTTTACGAATATTCTGTATACGGTTCACCAGCTCGCGGGCAATACCTTCGCGGCGCAATTCGTCGGTCACCGTAATGTCGAGAGCTACCGTAAGATTACCTTCGTTAGCAACCAACCACCCCGGAATATCCTCAGAGATAATTTCTACATCGCTCGCTTCGATAGTAGCTTGTTGCCCATCTATCTCAAAAGTAAAAGTTCCGTTCTTTTCAAATTCGATAATATCCGGTTGCGACATAGAGGCTATCGTAGCTGCCAACTGTTTCATAATCTTTCCATAACGCGGACCGAGCTTTTTGAAATCGGGTTTGACCCGTTTTACCAATATACCTGCCGCATTATCGACAAACTTCATTTCTTTCACATTCACTTCACTCAGAATCAAATCTTTCACGGCTTCGATATGAGTCTGTTGCTCTTTATTCAATACCGGAATCATCAAGGTCGTGAGCGGCTGGCGTACTTTGATATTCACTTTACGACGTAAAGCCAATACCATCGAAGTCATAGTCTGAGCAATCTGCATACGCTCTTCGAGAGCCAAATCGATATAATCGTTGCAACTTACCGAGAAATCGGCCAAATGTACCGATCGAGTATCTCGTCCAGTTGCCGCAGTAAGGTCTGTATAGAGCCGATCGGCATAGAAAGGTGCAATAGGAGCCATGAGCTTGGCAACTGTTTCGAGGCAAGTATAAAGCGTTTGATATGCCGACAATTTATCTTCCGTCATCGTTCCGCCCCAGAAGCGTTTACGGTTCAACCGAACATACCAGTTACTGAGATTGTCATTTACAAAATCCGATATAGCCCGCCCTGCACGAGTAGGCTCGTAAGCGGCAAACTGTTCGTCGACTTCTTTAATCAAAGAGTTCAAAAGAGAGATAATCCAACGGTCTATTTCAGGCCGTTTTTCCATCGGAACCTCGGGTTCACTGAATGTGAAACCGTCTACATTGGCATACAAAGCGAAGAAAGAATAGGTATTATACAACGTTCCAAAGAACTTGCGACGAACTTCCTCCACACCTTCCAAATCGAATTTGAGGTTATCCCACGGCGAAGAATTGGTAATCATATACCAACGCAACGGATCGGAACCATACTTTTCGATCGTACTGAACGGATCGACAGCGTTACCCAATCGTTTGGACATCTTGTTTCCGTTCTTATCCAAAACAAGTCCGTTCGAAACAACTGCTTTATAGGCCACGCTATCGAAAACCATCGAGGCGATGGCATGCAACGTGAAGAACCACCCTCTCGTTTGGTCTACACCTTCGGCGATAAAATCGGCAGGATATACTTCCCGCTTGTCAAATACTTCTTTATTCTCGAAAGGATAGTGTATCTGCGCATAAGGCATAGCACCCGAATCGAACCAAACATCGATGAGGTCGCTCTCTCTTTTCATGGGTTTTCCCGAAGGGGAAACCAACACGATATCATCTACATACGGGCGATGTAAATCTATCTTATCGTAATTTTCAGCCGTATATTCGCCGGGGACAAAACCCTGTTTCTTATAAGGATTCTCATTCATCAATCCGGCAGTAATAGATTTCTCTATCTCATTATACAATTCTTCGACCGAACCAATACAAATCTCTTCACTCCCGTCTTCGGTACGCCAAATAGGTAACGGAGTTCCCCAATAACGGCTACGGGAAAGATTCCAATCTTGCAAATTTTCGAGCCACTTCCCGAAACGTCCCGACCCAGTAGACTGCGGTTTCCAATTTATCGTGTTGTTGAGTTCTATCATGCGATCACGGCAAGCCGTCGTACGAATGAACCAACTATCGAGCGGATAATAAAGCACAGGCTTATCGGTACGCCAACAGTGCGGATAACTATGTACATGTTTCTCGATTTTAAATACTTTGTTCGTTTGCTTCAACAAAACGCAAATATCGATATCGAGCGTGGCATCATCGGCCGTAAGTGCGGCATCATAAGCATTTTTTACATAACGGCCGGCATATTCGCCATAAGCTGCCACATCTATGTTCTGCTTAACGAAATCAGGTTCGAGGTCTTCTATCAGATAGAATTTACCGGTCATATCGACCATAGGACGGCGATTGCCGTCTTTATCGAGCATCATCAAAGGAGGAATACCGTTGGCCTTGGCTACACGATCGTCGTCTGCACCGAATGTAGGCGCGATATGCACGATACCGGTTGTACCTTCTTCGGTTGTCACGAAATCACCGGTAATAACCCGGAAAGCTCCTTCTCCCGGATTTACCCACGGCAACAGTTGTTCATACTCCATTCCGGCCAAATCGTTACCTTTATATTCTGCAACGACTTTCCACGGAATGAGTTTGTCTCCGGGCTTGTAATCTTCCAACGAAAGCCCCTCGGCTTTCGGATTGAATAGAGTCCGCACGAGAACTTTCGCCACTATTACACTAATGGGTACACCGGTATAAGGATTATAGCTCTGTACAAGATTGTAATCGATATTCGGGCCTACGCAAAGAGCCGTATTGGAAGGCAACGTCCACGGAGTAGTGGTCCATGCCAAGAAATAGGGTTCTCCGAAAGCGGTCATTTCCGTACGCGGATTCTTAATCTTGAATTGCGCTATACAAGTCGTGTCCTTCACATCACGATAACAACCGGGTTGGTTCAACTCATGTGAACTCAATCCCGTACCTGCTGCCGGAGAATAAGGTTGAATGGTATATCCTTTATAAAGATAATTTTTATTATACAACTGTTTGAGCAGCCACCACAAAGTCTCGATATAACGATTGTCATACGTGATATAGGGGTTCTTCATATCTACCCAATACCCCATACGGTGTGTCAAGTCTTCCCATTCGCGGGTAAATTTCATTACGTCTTTACGACAAGTCGCATTATAATCGGCCACAGAAATGGTTTTACCGATGTCTTCTTTGGTGATACCCAAAGCCTTTTCAACCCCAAGTTCAACGGGCAATCCATGGGTATCCCACCCGGCTTTACGCTTCACATGAAATCCCTTCATGGTTTTGTACCGGCAGAATATATCTTTAATGGAACGAGCCATCACATGGTGAATGCCCGGCATACCATTGGCCGAAGGCGGACCTTCGTAAAATACGAATGAAGGACACCCTTCGCGCGTTTCCAAACTTTGATGAAAAAGATCTTGCTTATCCCATTGATTCAAAACCTCTTTATTGATTTCCGAGAGGTCGAAACGAGAATATTCGGTGAATTTCTTGCCCATATATTTCTTAAATAATCTTTGCGTAAAAATCGGCACGAAGATACAAAAAAAGCTGTAACTAAGAAAGAAACAATTACATTATTACAGAAAGGAAACGAACGGAATTTAATCCTCAATAGGAACGTCGACCCAATTACCTTTACAAAATTGCCAGACATTGGTGTACCCGGCTTGTGCCAAAGCGTACAATGCCTCTATCCGGCCGGCATTTATTTTCTCGGGATAATGGGCATCCGAATTAACGACTACCCGAATTCCCAAATCATTCATCAACTCGAAATAATCATGATTCGGATAAAAACGACCACGAGTCTCCCAAGCCTTCGTATTGACTTCGACCAATAAATTTCGAGAAGCGACTTCTTCAAGATAGTCTGTCACCCATTTTTTATACCACGATTCACGATCCAATCCCGGACAATAGAGAGAGGCATTCAATCCTATTTTATCCAAATGTCCCAAAAAGTCGAAGCCCCCCAGCTCGATCATACGAAAGGAACTACGATAAAATCGGTGAACTACCTCTTTAACATCTCCATCGAAATACATATCCACATAGTTCCGAAATCGTTCCGGTGATCCATCTGTATCGACAGGCGTACCATCGGGCGCAACGATATAGTGTACAGACCCGATACGATAATCGAGAGGAAGGGATTGAAAATAGTCGATAGAAGGATTGAACGAATCGTCTAAGAAATCTATTTCAAGACCTATATATAAATCTATCTCGGAGGAATACAGTTGCTTCAAACGACGAAATTCTTCCAAATAGGCCGTCATTTTCTCTTTTTGCATATTACAACCATTCTGTACAGGAAATGGAGCATGAGAGGAAACACCGTATGAAGAAAACCCTTCTTTCACAGCCTCCCGTACAAAAAGTTCCATAGGGGCATGCCCATCACAAAAATCGCAATGAGAATGATAGTTAGTCAAATTATTCATAACGACACTAATCGATTATTTCTTTATAGCCCCCCTCTTCGATAGAGTACGGAGAAACCGGATAAACAAAAATGACAATAACAACGTAACGAAGACGGCTATGCCCAGCGAAACCGAATAGGACAATCGAAACCCTTCCTGAGCAAAAAATATGTAAGTAACCGTCACCATCGTCATAAACAGCGCCGGAATCAAAGTGAGCCAATAACATTTATGTTCCTTAGCCAACCAAACAGTCAATGCCCACAATGTAAACACAGCCAAAGTTTGATTACACCATGCAAAATAGCGCCAAAGCACTTCGAAATCGATCATCATCACGAGCCATGCAAGAATAAAAATCGGAATAGAAACCAATAGTCTATTTCGGATTTTCTTTTGAGGAATATGCAAAAAATCGGCAGCAATCAAACGCGCCGACCGGAGCGCAGTATCGCCCGAGGTTATCGGCGCCGCAATGACACCGAGCATAGCCAAAATTCCACCGAAAGTTCCTAACCAGCCCACCGATATATCATTGACTAAAATAGCCGGAGTTTTCCCTTTCAAGAACTCAGAAAGTGCATCGAATGACCCATTGAAAAAGGCAATCGCCGCAGCCGCCCAAATTAAAGCGACAATACCCTCGACAACCATTGCCCCATAGAATACCCGACGTCCCATTTTTTCATTTTTCAGACAACGAGCCATCATCGGAGATTGTGTAGCATGAAAACCAGAAATAGCACCACAAGCTATCGAAATAAACATCATAGGAAATATGGGATTTACATCAGAGTCCGGTCGTGTATAACCTATCGCTTCGTGAAATTCCGGTAAACTGTCTGGACGCAAAAACAAAGATATCATAATCCCGATCGCCATAAACAGCAAAGCAAATCCAAATAAAGGATAAAGCCGCCCTATCAGTTTATCGATAGGAAGCAACGTAGCCAATATATAATACCCGAATATAATAGCAATCCACATGGTCGTGGTCGTATTTTCCCCCGTAAGTAAATCGAGTAGATTAGCCGGATTTACGACAAACACAGCCCCTACCAATATCATTAAAAGCAGAGAGAAAATCCGCATGACCTGCTTAACTCCCGACCCCAGTTCATCGCCGACCAACTCGGGCAGGCTAGCCCCATTCCGACGAACCGAAAGCATACCCGACAGATAATCATGCACAGCTCCACCGAATATAGTCCCGAACACAATCCACAAATAGGCCGAAGGCCCGTAAAGGATACCCATAATGGCTCCGAAAATAGGCCCCAACCCAGCTATATTCAAAAATTGTATGAGAAAAACTTTCCATGTCGGCATAGGAATATAATCGATACCGTCTGTCGAGGTATAGGCAGGTGTCTGCCTCCCCGGATTAACCCCAAAAACTTTTTCAACCAAAGCACCGTAAACGAAGTATCCGGCAACTAACAGCAACAAAGCAATGCAAAATGTGATCATACCAAACTCTTATGTAAATTCATGGTCTTGACAAACTAACTTCAATGAAAATCAATTACCCGATTCATCTAAGCTATTTATCCAATCGAACAAATTTCCATACCATCTTATGTAATGGAATGTTACAAAGGTAAAATCTTTTTGCCATTCTATCAACTCAATTAAAAAAAAGCTGCATCCTTACGTCAAGAAATGCAGCTTTTCACTATTTATAAAGCAATACCCTCTTTGGCTGGAAGTATCTCAATCCAATAGTCGTCTGGATCGTGAATAAAATAGAGTCCCATAACTTCATTCTCAAAGCATACGCATCCCATTTCTTTATGATAGGCTCTCACTTTATTATAATCGCCCGATACCCGCACACACAAGTGACTTTCGTTTTCGCCTAACTCGTATACATCTTTATGGTCTCTCAGCCAAGTGAGTTCCAACAAAAACGGAGAAACTCCATCTGTAAGATACACCAATACAAAAGAACCATCGGCAGCCTCTTTTCTACGAACTTCGGTAAAACCTAATGCCTTCGAATAAAATTCTATACTGCGATTTAAATCTGTTACATTCACATTAAAATGGTCAAATTTTGCTTTTACTTCCATGATTTATAAGCATTTATTATATAATTACTGAATCTCTCGTACTACTTAATAAAACAAATTCTGTACCGTATCGCTTCGCTATCGGAGCAAAGGATTCGGCTTTACGCACTGCCGGATAAAAGTGCATAGGGACAAACATACCTACATTAAATTCCCCGACAAACTGCTCTGCACCTCTCATATAATCCTTTCCCAATCGGGCATCGACCGGAAACATCGCCACATCGATAGACTTAATAGCCCGCTTCATATAATACAATTCCGATAAATAAGCAGTTTCAGCTTCCCGCACCTCTTCTTCGGTAGATTCGTCACGCCAATGCCAATTGTTTAAATCCCCAGCATGAAAAATTGTTTTACCCTCGGCTGTTACCAAATAGGACACCCCCATATCGGTGGAGCCGAATGCATTCACCCGTAATCGGTCATCTTCATAACTTTCTCCCCGATCGAGATACACGATATTCGGCAACCCCGAAAGCTCGTCCAACGAGGACATTTCGCAAGGGAAAATATAATGTATATTGGTTTTCAAATTTTTCCAAGTCAGTATTTCGGGATTATAATGGTCGCGATGTTCGTGGGATACCAAAACATACATAGGCTGCCGCCTACGCAAAGCCTTCTCTATGATATTTTCACCTCCTCGATAATAATCGAATATGATTGAAAAATCCTCGGCTTCGATCAAAAACCCGCTATGAAAAAGATAAATCAGCCTCATATATTCGTTTTAAACAGAACGATCGAAAGACGACGATTGTTTAATTTGCATAGCCAGAGCTTCGGCACAACGTTCCCCATCGATAGCAGCCGAAACAATTCCTCCCGCATAACCAGCTCCCTCGCCGCATGGGTAAAATCCCCGCAAACGAATATGAGTCATCGACTCTCTATCACGTGGTATTCGTACAGGAGAAGAGGTGCGAGTTTCCACCCCTATCATCACGGCTTCCCGGGTGAGGAATCCATGAGATACTTTCCCAAAATATTTGAATCCTTCCTGCAACCGGGCGGCGATAAAATCGGGTAACCAGAAATGCAACGGCGAAGCGATGAGTCCCGGTGAATAAGAGGAGCGAGGCAAATCGAACGAATTGCGACGATTGACAAAATCGGTCATGCGCTGGGCAGGAGCCGTCTGTTTGCAGTTCCCGTTCAAATAGCACTGCCGTTCGAGATCCTCCTGAAATTTTATCCCCGCCAAAACTCCAAACATAGAAAACCGGGCTCCGAAATCCTCCGGCTGCAACTCCACAACCATACCCGAGTTGGCCCATACCGAACCCCTATTCGACGGGGACATACCGTTTACAACAATTTGTTCGGGACCACTGGCTGCCGGGACTACAAATCCGCCGGGGCACATGCAGAACGAATAGACGCCTCGCCCTTTCACCTGCGTGACAAAGCTATATTTGGCAGCCGGAAGATATTTCCCCCGACCTTCGGGATTGTGGTATTGAATGGAATCTATCAACTGTTGCGGGTGTTCCAATCTCACACCTACGGCAATACCTTTGGATTCCAACTCCACCCCGTTCTCGTGCAACATATAATAAACATCGCGAGCCGAATGCCCCGTTGCCAAAATAACAGGGCCGGTAAATTCACGACCATCGGCTGTAACGATTCCACACACCTCATCGCCATCGATAATCAAACGCTCCATTCGGGTCTCGAAATGTACCGCACCACCCGATTCGATAATACGATTCCGCATGCGCTCGATTACCCTCGGCAACTTGTCGGTCCCGATGTGAGGGTGAGCATCAGAAAGGATTGAAACCGATGCCCCGTGCTGACAAAAAATTTGAAGAATACGCTCGACACTTCCCCGCTTCTTGCTGCGAGTATAGAGTTTACCGTCGGAAAACGCTCCGGCTCCCCCCTCTCCAAAACTATAATTCGACTCCGGGTCGACTCTCTGTTCCCGACTGATAAGAGCTATATCCTTGCGACGGTCATGCACGTTTTTCCCTCGTTCGACAACGACCGGACAAATACCTAACTCAATCAGACGCAATGCCGCGAAAAGCCCCGCCGGCCCAGCCCCCACGACAATCGCCCGAGGCTTACCCGAAACATCGCCATACTCGATACGGGGGAACTCGTCGTCTTGCGGGAATTCGTCGATGTATACCCGCACTTTCAAATTCACCATGACCGTGCGCTGACGGGCATCTATCGAGCGTTTCAATACCCTCACAGACTTTATCGATCGTATATCCATACTCTGCTCCCGAGCCACATATGCTGCTATGCTTTGTTCCGAAGCTGCTTGTTCGGGCAGAATTCTTAACTGCAATTCTCGAATCATATTCTCTATATCCTATTTATCCGAACAGTTGCCGGAAGGCCTCCTCGACCTTACGGACAGCAACTAATTCTATCGCCAATCGGGAAGTATCAAAGCCTTTCAGATTATTTTGAGGTATAAGCATACGTTTAAAACCTAATTTTTCGGCTTCAAGAATGCGTTGTTCTATCCGATTGACCGGGCGTATCTCTCCCGAAAGCCCAACTTCGCCGGTCATACAAGTTCCTGCCTCAATCGCCATATCCATATTGGAAGAAAGTATCGCGCTGATTACGGCCAAATCCATCGCGGGGTCATTAACTTTTATGCCTCCGGCAATATTGAGAAAAACGTCTTTTTGTGCCAATTTGAACCCGACCCTCTTTTCCAAAACGGCAAGTAACATATTCATTCGCCGCAGGTCGAATCCTGTCGCCGACCGTTGCGGCGTACCGTAAGCAGCCGTACTGACCAACGCCTGTGTCTCGATAAGGAAAGGGCGTATACCCTCTATCGTAACAGCAATGGCAACACCGCTCAAACCTTCGTGATTTTGAGTCAATAACATTTCCGACGGGTTGCTCACCTCACGTAACCCGCTTTGCCTCATCTCGTAAATACCCAATTCAGAAGTGCTTCCGAACCGATTTTTTATCGAGCGAAGAATACGGTATAAATAGTGTCGATCTCCCTCGAACTGCAATACTGTATCGACAATGTGCTCCAACACTTTCGGCCCGGCAATGCTGCCTTCTTTGTTAATGTGGCCTACGAGAAGAACCGGCGTATTGGTCTGTTTCGCAAATTTGAGCAACGAGGCGGCGCACTCCCTCACCTGTCCCACACTACCCGGTGAAGACTCCATCGCACTGGTAGCAATCGTCTGTATGGAATCGATAACGACAATATCGGGAGCGACATTACGAATATGCACGAATATATCTTCGAGCGATGTCTCGCACACGATATAACAGTCGGGAGCGTTCCCGCCTATTCGCTCGGCTCTCAATTTCAATTGTCTTGCGCTTTCCTCCCCCGATACATATAATACCTTCTGTCCTTTTAGAGCAAGTACAGTTTGTAGGATCAACGTCGATTTACCGATACCGGGCTCACCGCCTATCAGCACCAATGATCCCCGCACAAGACCACCACCCAATACTCGGTTTAATTCGCCGTTTCCCAAATCGATTCGCGACTCTTCCGTGATCTGAATATCGTCTATCCGTTGAGGACGTACTTTACTCTGTTCCATCGTGCCGAACTCGCCCCGACCACCGGCCGCGGATTTCGTGCTCACTACCTCTTCCACATAGGTATTCCACTCGCCACAAACGGGACAACGTCCTATCCACTTGGGCGACTCTGCCCCACAGTTATTGCAAAAGTAAACCGATTTTGTCTTTGCCATACTATTTATACTATTTGCCTCCTACGAAACTCAGCACATGTGATCGCTGCTGCAACCGCCACATTGAGCGACTCGGAAGTAGGCTGCCCGACCGGATAATTAGGAATATACAGCCTTTTCCCAATATAAGGTTCCAACTTGACCGATATACCATTTCCTTCGTTCCCCATCACAATTACCCCCGATTTCGTCAAAGAGGTATGATAAATATCCTCCCCATCGAGAAATGTACCATACACGACCGACGAATCCACCTGAGAGAGAAAATCGGGTAACGACCTATAATAAACTTTTACCCGAGCCAATGCCCCCATAGTGGCTTGCACAACCTTAGGGTTATAAAGATCGGCGGTATCGGGGGAACAAACGATATGGCGAATACCGAACCAATCGGCCAAGCGAACGATAGTTCCCAAATTGCCGGGATCTTGCACCGTATCCAAAGCCAACACCAACTCCTTTTTCAGAGTCTCGATATTTAAATGATATTCGGGTATGCGATATACAGCCAAAACATCGGGCGGCGTAACGAGCTGAGAAACTTTCGACATCTCTTGTTCGTCGACTTCCTGTATCTTAGACAACGATTCGTGAGCGTGCGAAACAATCCAAGACGGAGTAGCCAATATCAAATCACACTCGAAAACCGACAGTGTGTCTTCCACGAGTTTATTACCTTCGGCAATAAAACAGCCCTCCTCTCTCCGTCCTTTCTTTCGAGCTAACGATTGTATGCGTTTAATTTGATTTTTACTAAGCATTCTTATCCGGTAATTCGAAACTAAAACAAGATTTTTCTCCCGAGGTAACCCAAAGGCTCTCTTAGTTTCCCGCCCTCATAATCCATGCATTCGCAAAAAGAGGCTGCTCCTGTACCAAACGAGAATGGTATCGACGAGCTTCATCAAAATCATCGAACGATGCTACATAGAGTCGTGATTTACGTGCCGTCTCATAAATCTGTAAATCGGCAGAAACGCCCTGTCGGTGAAAACACTCGATTTGCTTCTCAGCCATCTGTTTTGACGGAAGCGAAGCCACTATAATATAGTAGGTATTTCTCGCTGTTTCGATATCGTGTATAGCGGTTTCCAAAACATTTTCTTCCCCCGCGGCAATCGTATCGGGCATTTCATCGATTCCCAAAACGGATTCAAAATCATTAACGACAGCTTCGTCGGTCGTAGTATCCGCCTGACCGAATAACTCGGCAGACAATAATCCGGCATAATTGGCAGTGGTATCGGGTGTATTGATTGGCTTAGAAAGCATTAATAAAAACACAATTATTGCCGCTGCTACTGCTGCCGCACGCACCGTACGACGATGAAACGATATATATACACGGTCACGAACTTTTTCGGCTTCAACCGTCGGTATCTCCCTATCTTCCGCATCTTCCTCACGAGGAGTTATTTCCAATAGGGAGAAACCGAAGCGGGGATTCTCGATAGAATTATTTTCCTGTGGCTGAAAACACACGTTACCATCGACTAAGACCAATCGTCCCAACCGCCCGAAACCATAATCGCCACCTTGCTCCAAGTGTTTATAAACAGATTCGACCTCTTCGGCAATAGCCTCAACCGCCTCGTTCCAAGAAATAAAACCGGCACGCATAACCGAACGAACCAATAACCCGGAATCTCCCGTCGCAACGGATTCAAATGCGACTTTTCTCACAGGTGGGAGAAACGATGTACCGCCCGATTGTATCTTCGCTTCGTCACAGAGAACTGTAAAACGGCCCAAACCGGGTATAAAAACATCATCGTTATGCAACAATAAATACTCAATATGGCGTACCAATCCAATCATACAACAAAGGTATATATTTTCTTTTGCCGGTACAACAAAACGAATAAAAATCTCTCTTTATTCTTGTCCCTGAAAAATATAAAAAGGATTCTATTCCTCT
Source organism: Barnesiella sp. (assembly GCF_022723415.1). Taxonomy (NCBI): domain Bacteria; kingdom Pseudomonadati; phylum Bacteroidota; class Bacteroidia; order Bacteroidales; family Barnesiellaceae; genus Barnesiella; species Barnesiella sp. Next base: position 22,907 of record NZ_JAIJHU010000043.1, read on the forward strand.
TCCAATAAACGCTCGGCCTCTTTGGAATCATAACCAAGTTCCACGGCTCGTTTCAAATCGGCCTTCGCCGATTCTCTTTCATACCTCGCCAATTTGCCCAACGCCCTCAATACATATACTACCGGGTCATCGGGAGCCAACTCGATAGCCTTTTCTATGTCTTTATCGGCTTTGGCATATTGTCCGGCGAACAAATAGGCTTCCGCCCGCCCTACATAGAGTATCTCCTTTTCGGGATTTACCCGAATTACCTGCGAATAGACCTCTATGGCTTCGGGATAATAACCCATCACTTTCAACAACGAAGCAAAACCTATGCGACCGTTGGCACTCGCCGGATTCAATTTCAAGATTCGTTCAAAATCGGCACGGCTCGAAATCGTATCTCCCCGCTCCAATGCAATCAGTCCCCTGTGATACAGCGCATCTTCGTCGGTATCGTCGATTAACAGTATCTGGCTATAATCCTGATAGGCACGATCTATACTGTCTATTTCGGAAAAAAGAGCCGCCCGATTCCGCAACAAAGTGACCGAATGAGGTGTCATCAACAATCCATTCGTATAACTCCGAAGTGCAGCTTCATAATTACCTGCATAACGTTGTACCGTACCCAAATTGGACATAAGCAACGAATTTTGCCCATTCGCGGGCTCGGTTCGCAACGCACTTACCAATGCCGACTCTGCTCCCGCCCAATCTTTCGCCTTGATGCAACTATCGGCCCTCTCTACCCATTGATAATAGGACTGTGACAATACATAAAAGGGTAACCCTACCACACAAACGAGAACCAAAAAATTTTTCATATCCCATATTTTATATAACAAAGGTACGGGTTTAGACGTTACATTCACATATTAGATATGCAAAAACGAATCAAAAGCAACAGACATTCTAAATTTTTCTGTTAATTTTGCAAATGATGAGTAATCATAAATTTATATATAGTATTTTATTCAGCCATCGGATTATCCTCTTCTTAGGAATTGTCATTCTGTTTTCGGGATGCGCCAACGAAGATGAACCGGAACAAGGACCTGTAAACCGTACGGTACTGATTTATATGTTGTCGAACAACAACTTAGGATCGACATACCGTTTCGATACGCAAAATATCAACGACATGTTACAAGTCGCTGCATCGGGAGGTCTAAATGGAGGAAATCTCATTATTTACCGCGACGGATACGATACAAATCCTCAGCTTATACAGATTAGGAAAAACGAATCTGGTTCGGCTGAAAAAGCGATTATAAAGGAATACCCGGACCGTAACTCGGCTACCACGGAAGTCATGCGTTCGGTAATCGACGAAACGAAAGAACTATTTCCAGCGAAAGAATACGGATTGATACTTTGGTCTCACAGCACCGGCTGGGCTCCGGGAAACTCCTCGTTAGCTCTTTCACCGGCTCGACGGTACGAATTGCCCACACGCTCTTTCGGGCAAGACGGAAAAAATTATATGGAAATAGACGAACTAGCAGAAGCTATACCCGATAAACAATTCCACTTCATTCTCACGGACGTTTGTTTCATGGGTGGAATAGAATGTGCCTATCAATTACGAAACAAGACCGATTATTATATAGGATCGGCAGCCGAAGTTCTAGGAGCCGGAATGCCCTACTCGTTGACCATTCCAAAACTATTCGATTATCATCTCGATCTCAAAGATGTTTGCAATACAATCTATACTTATTACAATGCTCAAAGCGGAGCATATCGCACATCTACCGTGGGATTGGTGGACTGCCATAGATTGGAAGCATTAGCCGATAGTATCCATGAAATTTTCGAGGCTCATCGAAACGATGCCATGCCCGATATTTCCAATATCCAACATTTCGATCGTCAACCGCCATATATTTGTTTTGACTTACAAGATTTTCTATCGCAAATCGCTACTCCCGATGAAAATACAGGGTTGGAGCAAGCCCTCTCCCAAGCCATACTCTACCATGCGGCAACCCCTTCGGTCATGGGAGATGTCTCCATTTACAAACATTGCGGCCTGAGCTGCTACATTTTAGGAACAGGAAACACGACCCTCGACCGATATTATACGACCCTTGATTGGTACAAACGAGTCTATCCCGACAATAATTAAACTCTTAATTCTATTCATAATGTCAATTTTCAATTCTTTACAATCCTTACTGGCTCAAACGCCAGAAGTTCCGGCTCCGGAAGAGATCGCCCAAACGTGGCAACAAAAATTATCGGCACTTTCGTCTCTATCGTTCCAGCAATTCATGGAACAAGCCATCAGTGCCATATTACACGGAGCAGTAAAAATAGCTATCGCACTGGCTGTATTTTTTATCGGAAAGTGGATCATCAACCGTATCTATCATTTTATCTCCAAAGCATTCATACGCCGTAACGTCGAACTGTCCCTGCGGACCTTTCTACTCAGCTTGATACGCATCATCTTGATGCTTATTCTCATCGTTATCGTGATAGGAATACTCGGTATCAACACCAGTTCGTTTTTAGCCATATTCGCCTCTGCCGGACTTGCCATCGGTATGGCTTTGAGCGGTACGCTTCAAAACTTCGCAGGAGGGGTCATGATACTTCTGTTCAAACCCTATAAAGTCGGAGATTTTATCGAAGCGCAAGGTTATTCGGGAACCGTAAAGGAAATACAGATATTCAATACCATACTCAATACACCGGATAACAAAACGATTATCATACCCAACGGCGGATTATCGACAGGCAGCCTGAACAACTATTCCAAAGAGGGACGCCGACGTGTCGACTGGAAAATAGGCATCGCATACGGCGACGATTTCGATACGGCTCGCAAAGCCATTCTCGAACTGCTTGCAGCAGACAAACGAGTATTCGATGACCCGGCTCCGTTTGTAGTCCTAAGCAGTCTAGCCGATAGTGCGATCGAAATAACCGTACGAGTATGGACAGCTTCCGAGAATTACTGGGGAGTATTCTTCGACTTTAACGAACAAGTCTACAAACAGTTTGACAAATACGGGCTGCATTTCCCTTATCCGCAAGTAGATGTACACATGATACAAGACAATCAATAATCATCGTATCGAACGAGAAAGGGGCGAATAAATTTTTGCCCCTTTCTCGTTTTCTTATAAAACACAAACCCTCGTATATAACAGTTTACCGATTCTTTATATACCCGTATCGTAAAACAGAGAAACAATGATAAGAGACGTAAAGCCATAAGATGCCACAGCAATCACGAAAATTTATAACGAATATATCACAAACAGCATAATTTCATTCGAAACCGAACCTTTAACCGAAGAAGATATGCTGTCACGTATCGTGCAAATATCGTCGAAATACCCCTATCTTGTCTATGAAACAGACTGCATAGTGGTCGGATACTGTTATGCCCATGCATGGAAAGAAAGAGCTGCTTACCGATATACAGCAGAAACAACCGTTTATTTATCTCCCGCATACACAGGCAGAGGCATAGGAACTCTGCTCATGCAAAAATTAATCGAAGAGTGCCGTAACAAAAATTATCGAGCATTGATAGCTTGCATAACAGACGACAATATAGCCAGCAAGTCACTCCACATCGGACTCGGATTCAAACAAGTATCCCATTTCAAAAAAGTGGGACTAAAATTCGACCGATGGTTAGATGTCGTGGACTATGAATTATTACTAACGCCATAGCACTATTTACACTCATTGTTTGAAGGAGGTTAAAAATTTGAAGATTTATAATTTTAATTCCTAAAAACGGCTCAACATTGAATGTCTTTTTATAACTTTACGGCAATAATAAGGTGAAAAAGGATTGTCTGTAAAAAATACATCTCCTTCTCACTGCGATAGTCTCATGAAGGTAAGGAATTTAAGGTAATCCTACCTCGTACACTTTCCCGGTTATATCGTCGAAAATATCTTTCTCGATTATATAATGGGGCATTAAGACAGATAAAAAATAAAAAACATATAAATGATAAGTAAATGGAATTACTTACCCCTTACATCAAACGAACAACAAATAGCCCGGACATTAGGGGACCGATATCCAAAGGTCCCTGCACTCTGTAAGCTACTCGCTCAACGAGGGGTTACTTCTGCCGCCGAAGCGGAGAAGTTTTTCAAGCCCCAGCTGTCCGATCTCCATGACCCGTTCTTAATGAGAGATATGGAAAAAGCTGTAGTTAGGCTTAATCGTGCATTAGGGAGTAAAGAAAAAATTATGATTTACGGAGACTACGACGTAGACGGGACGACTGCCGTATCTCTGGTATATAAGTTTTTACAAAACTATTATTCGGGACTCGACTACTATATCCCCGACCGTTATGAAGAGGGATACGGTATTTCCGACAAAAGTATCGACTATGCCGCCGAAAACGGTATCACGCTGTTCATCGCTCTCGACTGTGGCATCAAAGCCGTAGAAAAAATAGCTTACGCCAAAAGCAAAGGGATCGATTTTATCATCTGCGACCATCACATGCCTGATGACCAATTGCCTGATGCCGTAGCTATACTCAATCCCAAATTAGAAGGAGAAACCTATCCCTATAAACATTTGTCGGGGTGTGGCGTCGGCTACAAATTCATGCAAGGATTTGCCATCAACAACGGTATCGACATAACTTCCGACCTGGAACCGCTGCTCGATCTCGTCGCCGTGAGCATAGCGTCAGACATCGTACCCATAACCGGGGAAAACCGAATCCTCGCCTATCACGGTCTTAAACGACTCAACTCCAATCCCAGCATGGGTTTAAGAGGTATATTGAAAGTATGCGGATTGAATAACAAAAATATTACAATCAGCGACATCGTATTCAAAATAGGGCCTCGCATCAATGCTTCGGGACGTATGCAATCGGGAAAAGAAGCAGTAGACCTGCTGGTTGCCAAAGACATGGCAGGGGCTTTGGAAAAAAGTCAAAATATCGACCAGTACAATGAGGATCGTAAAGAGCTCGATAAACGTATCACCGAAGAGGCGAGCAGAATATTGGAAGAGCATATCGACATAAATCGAAGAAAATCGATTGTCATTTACAATAAAGACTGGCACAAAGGAATTATAGGTATCGTGGCCTCACGCCTGACGGAACTATATTATCGCCCGGCCGTCGTTCTCACCCTATCCGACGGACTGGCCACAGGGTCGGCTCGGTCGGTACAAGGATTCGATATTTATAAAGCCGTAGAATCTTGTCGAGACTTACTCGAAAATTTCGGAGGACATACCTATGCCGTGGGATTATCGATGAAAGAAGAACACATCAAGGAATTTACGGCTCGATTCGAGGAACACGTCGCCCGGCACATCTTACCAGACCAGATGGAACCGCAAATCGACATAGATACAGAAATCAATTTCAATGAAATCACACCCGATTTCTTTACTATGTTGAAACAATTTAATCCGTTCGGCCCGGGAAACCAAAAACCTATTTTCTGCACCCGGCGTGTAACCGATTACGGAACAAGCCGCCTTGTTGGAAAAAAGAACGAACACGTGAAATTGGAACTGGTAGATAGCAAATCGAAAAATATCATGAATGGAATCGCATTTAATATGAGTCAGCATTTCGAACATATCAAAGCCGGCAAACCATTCGATATTTGTTACACCATAGAGGAGAACACCCACAACAATGGTTCGATACAGTTATTTATCAAAGATATGCGCCCCTCGGAATAATCCTATTTGACACAATATAACAGTAGGGAGAGATTTCTTGTAAATCTCTCCCTACTGTTTACCATTTACATTTTCAAAAATAAAATTACAAGACAGGATTGAATATAATCATATCTTTACCTTAACCGTTCTACCTGCATATTTAACAAGATAAATACCTCTTTCTTGTAACCGAATCTCCATACGCTCGCCAGTTGCCGGCAAAGTTTTTACCAATACTCCGTTTATATCATAAATCCAAACATACCCTTCGGTTATACCATCTATTATTATTCGGTCTTCTTTTCCCGAAATTCTCACAGAATTTTGAATTTCTACAATCCCTGAAAAATCAGATTCTACAATCATAGGAAAATCTTTCCAAACATGAGCATTCCTATAAGCAGCCAATCGTCCTTTCGGAACATATAGTACACAATCCTTCTTATTTACATTATCAAAGCTACTAGAATCACAAACAGGTGGAACCTGTCCCAAACAATAGATTTGCACCAAAAACAAACAATTTTGGAAAGCACATTTATTAACTGAAACGATACTTTCAGGTAAAGTCACAGTTTCCACCCCCAAACAGCCTCCGAAAGCATTTTCTTCAATCGATGTCACTCTATACGTCTTTGAATAATCAACCACAGGTGGCCCAATAATCTCTCCACCCGGTCCAACAACAAAAATTCCATCTCCACCTTGAACTTCTTCGGGGATAACAATTTTCCCAATATACTCAGTCGTTCCCCTATCTACACCAACGGTCGCCTCAGACTCAGATGTAATTTTATAATAAATCTTCTCATGCTCAAAGTCATAAGCCTTTATGTTAAAAATAGTAGAGAAAAAGCAGCCGAATAATAAAATTCTCCGTATTTGATTCATCTTTCTAACTAAAAACACATATCATAATAACGGTCAAACTTTATTTTTATTATATATCGCTTTTTTTTAGATATTGCAACCCTCTTTACTTTATACTAATCAAGAAATAAAAAAAATTCAAAAAACGCCCCTCTGACCTTGAACGAATCGATAACAATCAGATTTATTTCGCTATTTCTACGTCATAAAAGATAAAATTGTAATTTTGCGCCGAATCTGTAAAAGGAATGAACGAAATTATCCACGAAGTATTGCATAAATATTGGGGCTATTCCCAATTCCGTCCTATGCAGGAAGAGATTATCACCTCACTGCTCGACGGGCATGACACGTTGGGATTAATGCCGACGGGGGGAGGAAAATCCCTCACATTCCAAGTTTCCACCCTTAGCCGGGAAGGTATCTGTTTAGTAATTACCCCATTGGTCGCTTTGATGAAAGACCAAGTAGATAACCTACGCAGCCGAGGGATACGGGCTGCTTATCTGCACGCCGGTATGACGCGCCGTGAGATGATCGTTACTCTCGACAATTGCCTGTACGGACGCTATAAATTTCTGTACATTTCACCGGAACGTCTGGATACGGAATTATTCATCGCTCGTATTAAAGGATTGCCGGTTTCCTTTATCGTCGTGGACGAAGCTCACTGCATTTCTCAATGGGGATACGATTTCCGTCCGGCCTATTTGAAAATAGCGGACATACGTTATATTCTGCCCGAAGTCCCTATACTGGCACTCACAGCTACTGCTACCCCCAAAGTAGCCGAAGATATACAACGTAAACTATCCTTTCGCAACGGGCAAGTTTTCCGCACCGGCTTCTCACGTCCCAATCTTTCATACGTGGTAAGACAAGGAGAAGACAAGCTCCAACAACTGCTACGCATACTCAACCGTGTGCCGGGCAGCGCTATCGTGTATGTGAGGAATCGAAAACGTACGAAAGAAGTTGCCGAAGAATTGCGCAAAGCTGGTATCTCGGCAGATTTTTTTCACGCCGGATTGAACTCGGAAGAAAAAGCCGATAAACAACAAAAATGGAAAGCAGACGAAATCCGGGTTATGGTTTCGACAAATGCCTTCGGCATGGGTATAGACAAACCAAACGTAAGGGTTGTCGTCCATATCGAAATGCCGAACGCCCCCGAAGAGTACTTTCAGGAAGCGGGACGAGCGGGGCGTGATGGAACCCGTTCCTATGCGGTATTACTTTATGCCCGAAGAGATAAAGCCACGTTGCACAAAAGGTTGACCGAGGAATTTCCCGATAAGGAATTTATATTGAAAGTTTACGAACGCGTAGGCAATTTTCTCGAAATAGCATTAGGCTATGGCATGGATTCGATTTACGAGTTTAACTTGAAACGCTTTTGCACCACATTCAAGTATGCTGCCACACCTGTACTCAACGCGCTGAAAATACTTACCATTTCGGGATATATCGAATTTATCGAGGAAACCGACTCTCTATCCCGGATCATGATTCTGGTACACAAGGACGAACTATACGAATTACGAGAAAGTGATCCCCAAACCGACCGTGTGCTGCAATGCTTGTTGCGATCTTATACCGGACTGTTCGCCGACTACACATATATTCATGAAGATTTGTTGTGCCAACGGCTCGGCATGAACCAGCAGGAAGTGTATGAATCGCTGCTAAAACTGAACCGCATGCATGTACTGCATTATATTCCCCGGCGTCGCACCCCATACATCGTCTATACCCGGGAACGCATGGAGCCCCGCTATGTACAAATTACCCGTGAAGCCTATGAAGAGCGTCGAGAGCGTATGGCAGATCGCATAAAAAGTATGATTACATACGCCACCTCCTCTCGCTGTCGCCAACAAATGCTCCTAGAATATTTCGGAGAAAAAGCAGATTATGAATGTGGCTATTGCGACAACTGTATCGAACGAAAAAAACGAGAGACCGCCTCAAAAAATTCTCCGATACAAATTGCGAAAGAGATACAGCGACTGCTCGGAAATGGGGCAATCAGCCGAAACGAAATCGTGGAAAGCCTCCCCTATCCAGAGAACGAGGTTATCGAGAGCTTGCGCTTTTTACAGGACGAAGGATTCATTACCGCCTGCGAAGACGGTATTCACTATAAAAATAAATAACAGAAGGTATTCAGGTATTATCAAGATTAAGTAAAAATGATTAAAGGTTTTTGTTACATCATGCTTTTCTATGTATTAGGAGAGATGATGAGTCTGCTAATCGGGAAACTCATTCCCGGCAGCGTATGCGGCATGATATTGCTATTCATCGCGCTCACTTTAAAATGGATCCGTCCGCACGATGTAGATAAAGCAGCCTCGGCACTCACCCGCAATATGGCTCTGTTTTTCGTTCCCGCCAGCATAGGGCTAATGCACGAATATAAAATACTCATGAGCAATTGGGTAGTATTACTCACCGTATCGGTTGTGACAACATTGCTGGTGATCGTTGTCGTCGGAGTAACCGAAGAACAGCTCGACCGTAAATTATCCCATAAGAAAGGAGGTGAAAAAATATGAGTGAAATATTTTCTTCTACTCCCTTTATACTCCTATTGGTATTGGGAAGCTATTTAGCCGGCTGCAAATTGTACCGAAAAAAACACATAGCTCTGTTTCACCCTCTTCTAGTCGCTATGGTGCTTATCATAGCTCTCCTTTCATTACTGGACATTGACTATGACACGTTTTGTGCAGGTAGTAGTTTCATCAGCTTTCTTTTAGGACCCTCGGTCGTTGCACTGGGATATGCCCTTTACGAACAAATCGAGCAAATCAGAGGGAAAGAGATACCCGTACTTACTGCTGTCTTTGCCGGCGGTATCGTAGGTATAGTAAGTGTCATAGCTATTTGCAGAATCATGGGAGTAGACGAGACTATCACCTCGTCACTGCAACCTAAATCGGTAACCATACCCATCGCTATCTCCTTGTCGGAACACTCGAATGGCATACCGTCGCTCACCGCAGTTATCGTATTTGGCTGCGGGCTTTTGGGCGGTATTGTCGGTCCTGCCATTCTCGACCGCTGCCATGTCAACAGCCGAGTAGCCAGAGGGCTTGCCTTAGGTTCGGCGGCACATGGGCTAGGAACGGCACGAGCCATCGAATTGGGAGCCGTCGAAGGAGCTATCAGTGGCTTGGCCATCGGGCTGATGGGAGTTATCACCTCTTTACTTATACCTCTCTTTGAAAGTATTATGCGCTAATAATCAAAGCATAAAATAAAAATATGACTTTATACCGATAAAATTAAGTATAATAATTTACAGATACCGCTTGCATATTCCAATAAAAGCCGTATCTTTGCAACGCTTTTACAAAAAGCAACAAGGTTAGATTCGCTAGCTCAGCTGGTAGAGCACAACACTTTTAATGTTGGGGTCTTGGGTTCGAGCCCCAA
>NZ_JAIJHU010000098.1:0-5377 GCF_022723415.1 Barnesiella sp.
GGATTAAAAGCGACACTTCGATCGGCCTTTTGTGCTTTCTTTTTGCTTTGTGAGTACTTTCTATTCCTTTACAGAAACATAGGGAGAGAGTGATGTTTTTATATGCTTCCTCTGCTATGGATATTTTTTAACCTCTCCGTCCTGCGGACACCTCCCCTATATTTTGCTATGCAAAACACAGAGGAGGTTAATACTTTCCTGTGTATTGTGTTTGTTCTTCTCCCCTGCCGTGTCCCGTAGTATTACGGGGAGTTGCGGAGAATAGGGGAGACACAGAGGAGCGGTAGCGACGATGAGAGGGGTTAAAAAAGATAGGATTTTTGTAGAACTAACCTTTCCATCTTTCGGATACCTTCCCTATCACGCTGCATGTGCAGGAGGTCAGTTTTTAGCTCTTGCCCATGATATAATGATAGATAGTTTCTATTCTCCCGTGTACACGGCTTTCATAGAGCCTAAGGGAAGTTTCCCTTCTACTTTCAAGGGTATGCGTTTATTGTCGGTAGAGATCCATGCCGAGATTTTGTCGCTGGTCTTTTTGCCGGTTCTGTCATAGAATCGGAAATGAAGTTTGTAGGTGCTGTATTCCTTTTTGTTTTGTTTGAGGATTTCCTGTCCCAAATATTCTATTTCGAGGTATTCGAGGTTTTTACCGGAGAAAATTTTGGTGTTATAGATTTGATACATTTCCATTGCTCGGAAGTCGAAGGTGCGAATCACGTAAAAGATACTCAGCATGTCGTAGACTATACCGGGTTCGGTGAGTGTATAGTCCTCTATGGCGTTACGCTTGGGCCGATATAGGCGGATATTTCCCGTGGTCGAGTTTCCATCGTAGGTATAATTTACTTCGTCTTTCCGGTAAGTCCCGTTTTCGTCAGCGAGTTTGGCGTAATAAATGGGTAGCAGTTCTTTGTTTCGCTGCATATCGGATACCAGTGTGTCGCGTACTTTGAATATGTTGTCGGCAAAGGGGAGTGTACGAGCTTTTAAAACAGATGTATATTTGTCGGGGTATTCGGTGAGTTGGAGCGTAGCTGTCGCTGCCCGCTTCCAGAGAAATCCCAGTTGGTATATGACATCGTAGGATAGCCATTCGGGTTGCATACCCGGAGTCGTTTGCGCATAAATTCCGTTCGCCATACTCCAAAAAAGAATCCCGAAAGTAATACGGCGTAACGACCCGGTGTTTTTCATATAACGATGGCGTAGCATGCGGTTTGTTATTAAGATTGTCAGTAATTTCGTTTTTTCTCTTTGGGCTTGTTTTTCTTTATTTTGTCGGGTTTTTGTTTATCGACCGGTGTCGCATAGATGTCCCAATCCTGTTCTATATCCCAATTGGCTTTCAGTTCGAGTTCCTGTGGGTAATACGAAACTTCTTCGGGCTGTCTTTTCTCGGAGTAGTTCCCGGTGTCGTATTTCCCGTTTCCGTTACGGTCGATAAATAAGCGGGCGTAGTAAGTACCCGGATTCATATACATGAACTCGGCTCCTCCATTGATGACCGGGGCTGTTCTTACGGGTTTGTCTCCTGAATCAAGAATTTCGACAAAGGCGGAATCGGATACGCCCGAAATAGAGAGATACAGATTGGCGTAATCTTCGAGGGCTTTGACTTTGAATTCTTGTTTATAGGTGTTCGTGAATAGTCCGTAAATATTGGTGAATGCCGTGGAGTCCATAACGATGCGATAGGATTCTCCCGGAGTCCATTTGTAGGTGAGTGTGTAGTCCCGGATAGCAATGGAGTCTTGGAGGAATGTGTACAGGGAGTCGGCAACAGGTATCCACAAGGTGTCTCTTTTTTGTTCCAGATGTATTTTCCCTGCATCGTATGTTTGCAATGGTTCGGCAAAGGAAAAACGAAGCGGTTTATAAACATCGAGAGAAGAGCTTATCTTGGCGTTCATTTGCATGAATTGGATTTCGGGAACTTCGATGGAGTCGTTGTCCTTGTCTTTCTTTTTTTCTTTTTTCTTGGGCGCTTTGACTTTTTTCATGATGAATTTGAGCGTATCGTTGTAGAGAGACAATTGTCTTAACGTGTCGGTACGGAGATATTCGGCCGTGAATAAAAGTGTATCCATGTTGTAAATGAGCGAGTCTTTTATCCAGTATTGCAGCGTGTCGTTATGGAACGAGCGTTCGAGAATGGCCCAGTCTTCTTGCTCGAAATTCAGCGGCTTCAGCTTGGGCAACGAATCGGCGGGAGCTTTGAAATAAAGGTCGATTTTACGACGGTCTTTTCTTTCGCTTTTGTCGAGATATTGAGATTGGAATCCTTCGTTGAATGCCGTGAGCAGAATATCGTTCGGATAGAAATGGGTGTGGTTGTATTCGATAATGGTGTCGATGGTGACGCTGTCTTTCCAAATGGTGTCGACGTGTAATTTAACATCGGCCGAAGGAATAACGATAGAATCGAGAAAAGCGATATCTTCCGACGGGTTGTCGAAGCGGTAGTCTCGGTTCATGTCTTTCAGCGCGAATAGACGGTATTTGCCGGGTGTTACATTTCGTATCGTGAAATGACCTAATTCGTCGGAACTGGCAATTCTTTCTAATGGGAGTTTCTGGAAAGCCGAGTCTTCGAGGTCGCTGTGTAATCCTACCAACATGCCGGTTATGGGCTCCAAATCCCGGGCATTGAGTAGTATTCCCGAAACTTGCAGAGAGTCTATCTTGGGGCCGGTCGAAAAGGAGTAGGCGAATCCATAGAGCGGATTGCGCTCGTTGTTGTCGATGATGGCATCGGAAAAGTCGATAGTATAGGTCGTGTTGGGTAGTAACGAGTCTTTAAGAATCACGGTTATTTTACGTCCCGAAGTACGAATTTCGGGCATATCTTTTTGGGGGGGGGAGACGATTACTTTTTCGGACGGTTTGTCTACTTGAATGATTTCGTCGAATTCGATTTCGATTTTCTGTTTCGAAACGTTCAATGCGTTAGGAACCGGCATGCTCTTGATGAATACAGGCGGTGTTTCATCGCGGGGACCACCGCCGGGTCTCGACATGTTGGCGCAGGAATATATGGAAATCGCCAGAATGAACGAGGCGACCAGCCGATAGACTGTTATCGTGGAAAGGGGGTGTTTCGGATTCATCGTCGAATATTTTATGTAAAGATAGTACAAATAAGAACAGAAACAAGTTATGTTCTGTTTTGCCGAATCGATCTATTTGCGACAAAGATAGTGCAAACCGAGACCAAAAGCAAGTGTGCCTATTTTTACCGATGTGCAGCCTATTTTCAATTTTTTCATCACAGGGGGTGAATCGAGTTCCTAAGAAAAGGGGGGCTAAAAAAGATAGTATATAGGATTTTTTGTAGAGCTAACCCCTCCGTCCTACGGACCCCTCCCCTATATTTTGCGTTGCAAAACACCCCGTAATGTTACGGGACACGGCAAGGGAGGAGGGTGGTACTTTTTATTTTATAGTTTGGCATTTTTGTGCAGCAAGTAGGAGGTATCTAACTTTCTCCCTTTTTGCTTGCTCTCTCCCACAAACCGACGGGCGAGGAGAGGGTATAATTTTTTTATTTCAATAGTTTCAATAGCGTATGTTTGTATATGAACAGCCGGACTTTATCTGCCATTACCGATACGATGAATACTCCCGCCATAAACAGCAAGGCATACGGGAATGATGGGGTGTAATGCGCTTCGATATAGTCGCATGCTGCGCAGTATAGGGGTTTAATGGAGAGGTCGTTATGGATTAAATATACGGCGAACGAGGAAACTGCGATATAGTTGATCCATTTTATGCTACCGATATTTAGTTTTTTGAAGAACAAGAACAGGGCTATGGATTCGAGAACGATAAGGGGGTTGAGGTAGCTATAAGGGGTAATCGTGAATCCTGCTTTCAAGATGAGGGCGGCGATGGCTACCATAATGAATCCGGTAACGAGGTAAACACCTAAATAGACGTATTTCGAGAGATCGAATATGCCGTCTTGTTTCCGGCGGAGATAGGCTCCTATCAAATATAGCCCCACGAGGCTGATGATGCTCATGCCTTTGTTGAAGTCATAGGCTTTTCCCAAGTAGCCGAACAAGGTGCTGAACAGATAAAAAGCAAGAATGAATATACCCAACTCCCGATGTGTCGATTTTTCGATGAAGCGGTTTATCATCGGGGCCAGTATGTATAGTCCGATGTACGCTTCGATAAACCAGCGGGAGAATGTGTTGTGATATAATGTCTTGAATAGGTCGGTCATGTTGAAGGAATCGGTTGCGGCGGATACGATAATAGGGCATACGATCGCCCAGAACAATATTTGAAAAAGGAGGTTGGAGAAAGATTTTAATTTCCAACGGATACCGAAGTACCCGGAGATGAGAATAAAACAATTGACACAGACGAAGCTGATACTACGTAATTCGAGATCGAACAGTGTGCCGAGCGTATCGTGAGCCAATGTGTCGTGTGTCGGCAGTGTTCGGTAGGGAATATAATGAATCGTCAGAACCAAGAACATCGAAAGTATTCTCAGAAGTTCGATATTTGAACTACGCTCTTGTGGCTCTCCTCCTATTTTGTTCATATAATTGGGCATAACTTATAGGGTTAATAATCGATTTGCCGTCACGTCGAAATATCGGAAATGCGGCGCTTCGGTCGAGGCATGAGCCTCGGGTTATAACCGAAGTACAAAAATAATATTAAATCTTGAAAAAGATATAATCGTTTTCTTTTTCATGTTTCTTTGGGGGATTGTGCTTTATCGGTGTAAAAAACGCTAATAATAAATAAATCGAATAATTTTGGGCTTCTGTGAAAAAATAATATATCTTTGCACCTTGATAAAAATACGAAATTCATTAAACAAAAAATAAAGTAATAGTCACATGCAAAACAAAGGATTTATTAGAGTCGTTGCGGTTTTGCTTACACTTATCTGTTTGTTCTATCTTTCGTTTTCGGTTGTAACCGCTATTTACAATAATAAGGCGAAAGAGTATGCTGCGGGCGATGAGGCTAAGTATAAACATTATATCGACTCTATCTCTACGGAAAAGGTGTATTGGTGGTATTACACGTATCAGCAATGCCGTGAAATGGAAATAGGTTTGGGTCTTGACCTGAAAGGAGGTATGAACGTAACGCTGCAAATTTCTGTGGCAGACGTGCTCAAATCTTTGTCGAATAATAACCCGGATCCTAACTTCAACGCAGCTATTGCTGCCGCTCAGGCTGCTCAGGCCGGGAACAACGACTTTATTGTTTCGTTCTACAACGAATACAAAAAGATAGATCCGAATGTGAGACTTTCGGCTATTTTCAGCACTTTCCAGTTAAAAGATAAAATAACCCCCAGATCGACTAACGACGAGGTAATCTCAATTCTTCGCGAAGAATT
>NZ_JAIJHU010000099.1:0-4959 GCF_022723415.1 Barnesiella sp.
ACTTTAAATATTTGTCCAAGATGGCTTGCTTGGTAGAGGATCTTGACATCTTTCTTTATTTTTCAATAGCTTCTTCTATAATGTGTTTTGCTTGTAGCAATAAGCCTTGTGCCTCTCCTCGCATTTTGAAACTTTGCTGTATTGTTTCAGCAATTTTCCTTTGAAAGCTAATCGGGAGAATAGGAATAATAACATTCTCTATTTCTGATGGCTTCCAATGCTGTATAATCGAACCACCCGCATCACGTTCTGCTTGTAGCCTTACGACAATAGAGTTGAGTACAAGCGTTAGGTAATCGGGCAAGACATTCTTTGTCTTTATGCGCAAGTGGAGAATAGCACTCGAAGTTATGACCTCCTGTGTTTCTTCCATTTTGTATGCAATGCCAACACTTCCGTCTTTTGAGAGCAGGATAGTGTCCTTTTGTGGTCGTAAGGCATCGGCAAATTCTGTGGAGTCTAATTTTACATCAGAATCAGACAAACCAAATTTTGACAGATTGGCTACTCTTATAAAAGGTATGCCTTTTTCTTGATAAGCATTACTACCTGGTTCCACCGACTTTTGTATTGTGGCAATCTCACCGATAGTCATTGTCGGGAAAACTTTTAACTTCTCAAAAAGCATATCATATTTTGGCTGATAGTATTCCGCATCAAGTCTGCCACTTGCTAAAAAACTATCAGACAGCTTCTTGCAAGAGCAAATCATGTTACTTCCATTGACAGTTGCACCATTTGGTAAGACTCCAACCTCATGCAACAAAAGATATATAGCAGTATGCAGTTCCTTTGTTGATTTTTCTTGTAATCTACAATATGCTTCCGCTATTTTACCCCCCCATTTTGGATTGCTTCCTCGACTGTGAGTTTGGCATCTTCAAGTAATTGTAGAGACTCTTTGCGCAAAGCAATACTATTTTGTACATGCTTGGCTATCTCCTCTTGAATTTCTTGCTGAATTAATGGTATCGGAATACATTCCAATTCCTGTCGTCCGATTGCTGTAAGAATCGTACCCGAACATCCTTTCTTCATCAAGTCCTTAATCAATGGAGACTTGAACATGACAAGCAAAGTCTCTGGGTTAAGTACGTTGGATTTCAAAACATAGAAGCCTGTGGAGCATAATGCACCGTCATAGTCTTCTTCCACCAAAGCACAACTATCCAAAGAACCTTCCAAAGATGATATTATGACATCATTCTTGCTAATGATTCTTCTTGCTCTCGATGGTAAGAACTCACCTTTTTGTTGACTACAGCCTATAATGTTCCCATACTTTCCGATGTTTGCCAATTCCACATACTTATAGGATACATTTTTTTGTGGGGTAAAGTTTGCATCTTTTATTTCACAAATTTCCCCTAAATCCTTACTGCCATTTTTATATACTTGGATATGGTGGAGAATATCATCATACTTTAGTTGGTAATATTCTGCATCCAAGCGTCCTGTTTCAATGAAAGACTCCTTTAAGGTCTTTACATTGCAAGGATTAGAGCTTGCTGTAAAATCGTTCAAATTCAAACAGTCCAACATTTCATTTGCAGCCTCTGAATATAAACTTTCAGACATTTCCAACTTATGAAAGGCTCTGTATGTTATGTCCTCTATCTCATCATTTAAACCCTTGGAAAAAACAGGAATAGATATTTCTCTGAATTTTGCAGGACTAAAGTTAGCCTGGTTACCAACCATAGAATACTTTTCTATTTCCAATCTTCCATATTTTGAATTCAAGAATGCTACTAATGTAGCGGAATTGATATACTTCCGATTGGGGCGAATACGAAACAGATAAGATGCGAAGGCATAATCATAGTCCTTTGGAACAATAGCACTTCTTCCTACAAATTTGGGATTACCATTTGTTCTACAAATGAGTACATCATCCTTTCTTAATTGCAAGCTCCGATAAGTGTCCATATCCAACAGGCTACAATATTTGTCGGGATGTGAAATGAATGAATAATTAAACTCATTCAATCTCAAGACAGGATAGCCTTTTCCTATTTCGTTTAACTCTTTTGATGTTCCGTATTGAGAAAAGTCTATGATTTGTGAGGCATTTATGGTGTTCTGGTAGCTAACTGTATCTGAATTATAAAATTCAGATTCCATCCTCACTATATCGTTTCCTATCACACGTTTAAAAGGCACCTCACAAATCTCCAGCCCCTCCAACAAAGTTTTGTATTTTACTTCGTCAAAGGGGCATTTGCGAAAAAAGACAGTTTTTCTTTCTTGGCAAACTCTGCGAATGCCTCGGCTATGCCATCTTGTGTAAGACCTTCATGATTGAACAGGTCGTGCTTTACGACAAGATGCCCATGGGTGTCAAGAAGTGGAATAGTATTTCCATTCTCATCCGTTGTGCTTCGGTAAATCTTATCACCGTTATTGTACTTGCTTGGCTCTTGCATTGTGGCAAAGAAGATGTTGTAATCATTTACTCTTGGGCACAATTCATCATCCCATTTCTGTACGAACAAGACACTTGTCTTTGTTCCAGTATGGGGTTTAAACACATTGCCATGCAAACCAACGACTGCCAAAATACGGCAACGGTCGGCAATATATTCACGCAAAGCCTTATCACTGCTATTATTGAAACGACCTTGTGGCAAGACGATAGCCATTCTTCCTCCTGGTTTCAGAAAATCAATGTTTCGCTCTACAAAAAGAATGTCACGACTTATCTTAGTCTGTGTCTTCAATTTGGTTTTACGGAATGTACCATCACTCATTTGATACACTGTTTCACCATCATTAGTCAGTGCATCCATGAATGTTGGTTCTTTCTGTACGACAGAAACACCATTAGGACAATTCTTTAATTTCTCAACTGCCATACTTCTTCCAAGGTCATACTTTGATATGACACGGCTTTCCTTGATGTCACCAGCAAAAGGAGGGTTTGCCATTACTATGTCAAACGTAAAGTCCCTGTAATTTTTCTTGTCTTTCTTTTCATTCTTGTCAGCTCTCAACTTTTGCAATTTAAACCAGCCTGTACTATATGTTTCAAGCCAACCTGGTCTTTGCACATAATCGCTTTCCCAACGCTCGTAGTCCAATGTGTTGAGATGCAAAACATTGGTTTGTCCATCACCTGCTATGAGGTTCAATGTGCGAGCTACACGCACGGTCTTTTCGTCAAAGTCTATGGCAAAGACATTGTTTTGCACATAGTCCGTACATTCGGCAGGTTTCTGTTCGAGGGTGAAAAGATGGCTGCGCTTCAATCCTTTTCTGTCCAAGATGTTTTGCCACACATGGAAAATGGTATGGACAGGGAAACCACAACTTCCTGCTGCAGTGTCAATCATCGTTTCATCTTCCTTTGGGTTTAGCATTTTCACACACATATCTATCACGTAGCGAGGCGTAAAGTATTGTCCTTTCTCGCCTTTAGAGTTCTTCGATATAAGATACTCAAAGGCTTCGTCAACGACTTCAAGGTTGGAGTTGAACAGTTTCACGTCCTGCAATGAAGCTACACATACAGATAGGTGTGAAGGTGCTAATTGTAGTTTGGCATCTTCTGAGAACACACCAGCCCACTTCTCCTTGGCTTGGTCGAATAAGCCTTGTAGTTTGTCTCTTAATTCCTCTTCCGTGTCGCCATAGTTACGGAACACAAGATTGCGATCTTTCTTACGTCCGCTCTCCATTTCATCGTAAAGTTTGGTGAAAATCAACTTGAACACCTCCTCAAAGACATCGACACCAGCATTGGCAAGCACTTCGTCTTCCATTTCGAGAATCAATTCTTTCAGCGACTTGCGCTCATTGACAAGTTTGTCTTTCTTGATAAGGTCGTCAATAGTCCAACGCTCAGAAATGATGTCCGAGAGTTTTTGGTCAGCATGAGGTATGCCGCTCAAGTCCTCAAAATAGTTAGGGTCTTTTCTATGGTAATATGATATGCTCTTACCATTGCTCCACACGCCAATAGGCGCACCTGTGGCATTGCAATAGCTTTTGAGCTGTTCTTTGCCATCTTTGAGTTTGGGCTTCTTGACTTCAACAATAATGTATGGTGCGGTAGTGTCTTGTTTATCAAAAATGACAATATCAGCACGCTTCTTTTCTCGCCCAAACGTCACTTCGTATTCCAATTCCATTCTTGAAGTGGAATACCCATAATCTTCTGTAAGTACCAACAAATAAAGTTGGCGAACGACTTCTTCTGGAGTCAGCTTTATTTCTTTTTTACGTACTATACAAGTGAGGTAATATTTACCCCCCCCCATTTGTTTTTCGCTCAACTATACGGTTCTCTAATTCTGCTATATGTTTATCAGAGAACAAGCTAAGGTCGTATTCTGTTCCTTTAATTATGTCTGTTAATTTCATTGTATATCTGTTTTGTTTGAAACAAGAAGTTCTCTTATATCCACATCCAAAATTTCTGCTATTTTGTATAGTGTAGGTATCGGCGGTTGCACTTTATTTGAAGCATATAGATTTACCATATTAAATGTTTTGCCAAGTCGATGTGCCAATTCTGTTTGACTGATACCTTTGCTTTCAAGAATCTCCTTAATTCTGTTCATTTTATCTTGATTTTGAATTTGCCTCTGCAAAGATACACAATTTTATTTGGTATTTTATACGTTTCTCGAAAATTTATATTAAATTTGCACCAGAAAAGAGTTGTTTGGCGACAAACGTATGCATATTGCAGAAATTAGAACCATTGCCAAATCATTACCTCTGTTGAGGAGGAAAACTCATAAATAGCTCATTTTAAGCTATTCAGCAGATTTTAGCGTATTTTTGTCATAAAACAATGCAAGCCCCCAGCTATCACAGCTGAGGGCTTGCTTTGTAATACACAGCAAAAAATGCAAAGTGCTAAAAAACCATATTAATGATGGATATTTGCTTGAACGCAATATCTTTCCTTTATCCCACACAACTCGTTATGCCGAGCGTGGTTGCAATTGCCGT
>NZ_JAIJHU010000008.1:0-74871 GCF_022723415.1 Barnesiella sp.
CTATGCCGAAGCGAAAGCCGAGTTAGGAACCTTGACACAGGAGGATCTCAAAATCTCCATCAAGAAAATCCGCGACCGCGTGGGCATGCCCAACATCGACATGCTTGCCGCCAACGCAAATCCCGACCCCTATCTGTGTGCGCCCGAGACCGGTTATAGAAATGTCACCGGCCCTAACAAAGGCGTGATCCTCGAAATACGTCGCGAACGCACCATCGAACTCTGCCTCGAAGGACACCGTTATTACGACATTATCCGATGGAAAGAAGGAAAAATGTTCGAGCAACCGTTCCTCGGCATGTACTTCCCCGGTTTGACGCAAGGATCGGGAGACAACCGCTACGACGTGTTCGACATGAACGATGGAATCGCAGGTGACAAAGAAAAAGTGGACATCTGCATCTACACAGGCAAAAAACCTTCGGTGAAGAACATTCGTAAATTCTACAAGCTGGGCGAAGAGTTCGTCTTGACCGATGGAGACAAAGGCAACATCATCTGCCACGACATCGAGAAAGAACCCCGCCAGTGGAACGAAGAAAGAGACTATTTCTTCCCGATACCCACCACCGAAAGATCGCTCACCAACGGAGCTTTAACACAGAACCCCGGTTGGAACGACGGGCTGGACTTCTAAGTGTACAACATGGAATGCAGGTGCAGAAGCATAACTTCTGCACCTGCATTCTCTATCCAAATATAAAATTCACAATCTATTAAAAAAAATAGACCAACAGACTACCCTCTCGCAAAAAACATCTGTCTTTATAATAAACACCCAAAACATTAATTTATCATTAACTAAAAAATTCTAAGTATGGAAAAGTTTACTTTTTTAGGTAAGAAAGTCGCTATGTCTGCTTTCTTATGTTGTTTTTCTTTGGTTGGCTTCGCCCAAGAAGATACTCAAACATTCAATTTCGACGCAACAGAAACCCAAGAGTATGCGGCATTCTTCAAACAGCCCTCTGCCATTGAAGGAAAATGCAATGCCGAAGTAATGGGTATCGACATCAATCGCGAAGGATTCTCTTGGGACGACATGAATACATGGAAAAACGCAGAAGGAAAAATATGGCATAGTTACTCAAATGGATATGTCGAAACCCTTTTTGGAGTATGTGCGAACGCCAGTGCTCCGTTCAATGGAAAAACGAGTTCTTTATCTTGGACAAATTCCGAAGGAGACAACAAATGGTATCCGGTACTGCCGGCCGTTGAAAATTTAAAAGGAACTTTCATTCTTACCAATTGTAAAGCTACCGTTGTCCACATCTCCGATACCCAATTGGATACTGTAAGAATCCAAATGACGAACGAAGACAAAGACTGTTATATGCACGTTCGTCGTAATTTAAACTGCAAACAATTGGATATGAGCGGATCCACTGGAAAATGTCGTCAATTGGCCGGTTACAGAAACGCATTCTCCGACGAGAACTCCCTCTTGTTCACAGATTGTCGTCCGGCCGAATTCCTCGATTGGTTGTTCAATATTGAAGACAACCACTACACATTCTCTACATTGCCGGTACACCCTACTACCGGAAAAGTATTGGGTAGCGGATACAAATTGCAATGGGAAGCTGCCGGCGGATATCCTATCGGACAGATGAATGCCGACGGTGAATACGAAATCGCCGTAGGAGAAGATATCGACCTTTCCAGCGAATATGACGTAGATGGTAATATCACGACCTACACATGGAAAAACCTCGATGGAGAAGAAATCACGCCTCCCGATGCTTCCGACGGTTGGTTCTGCTTCGACGAATCGAACCTGAATCAAGAATACCGCTGTGAAATGACAAACGAAAAATACCCGGCTTTGGTATTGAAAACAGTATTCGTTAAAGTAGTCAGTGAATACACCTCCGGTATAAGCAAGGTAGAAAACAACGGTATTGCAGTAGGACCGAATCCGGCAGCCGATTACATCACGGTTAAAGGCGAAGAAGTACAAAGCGTAGACATCTTCTCGCTTACGGGAGCTTGTGTAAAAAGCGTAAAAGACAACGTTCAAACTATCGAAATAGCAGACCTCGCACCCGGTATCTACACCATCAAAGTAGTAACCGCCAACGGTGAAAAGGTAGCCAAGTTTATTAAAAAGTAAGTAGAAAACAATTTTTTCTTCCAATAACAATAACCGGCAAGATATTTTCCATATCTTGCCGGTTATCTTTTTCCCCATAAAGAGAACGAACCGAACACAACACGGCTCAGCCGATAATTAGCGGGGAGTGTTCGTGTTTGTCCTGTATTTTTACTCGTTTTGTGAATTTTTTAATATAGTTCGTTGCGTTAGCGATATTAGGGGCTCAGTTGATAATTAGTGGGGATCCTCCTTTTATACCTCTACCCCCTCAATCAAAGATTATATGATACTTTCAGCCCCCTCGCCCTGCGAGCACTCCCCCTATCTCATCTGCGATGAGCAGAGGGAGAGGATTGAAAGTATCACTTTGAGCCGTTTTATCCCTTCGGAGCTTTGTGGGGTATTCTCCTCCTCCCCTGCCGTGTCCCGTAGCATGGCGGGGTGTTTTGTACAAAATCGGAGCAAGGGCGAAAGAGGAATACATCTCAACCTCTCCCCCTGTGTTCCGGAAAGGAATATAGGGGGAGTGCCCGAAGGGCGAGGGGGTTAAAATTCGAGCAAGAGCACAAACCCCGATTCTGCCTTTATCGGGCGGCGAAGACGCAAGGGAGACGGAAGAAAAAGGGCAAGGACTGTCCGAGCGAAGCGAGTTCCGCAGCCCCCGGCGGCGACTGTAACGACGAGCCTAAAAGCCCGATAACTGCGGCGGCGCTTCTTGGTTCGTTCTTCTCTCTGTTGAGAAGAATGAACAAATAAACGACCTTTTATCCCCTCTCATTCATTAACATTCAAGTCTATCCCCATGAATTTTCTACTGAACCACAACACCAACAAAAACACAATACTTTCACCCAGCCATAGAACGCCAATAACGATTATTCCCCGATACGACCGACGGCCCCCTCTCAAAAAAAATAATTTGCAGACTACCCTTTTCCACTATATATTTGTCTTGTATATAAATAGCCAAAAATTTTTCGACAACACATCGGCTTTCAAAACAAAAACATCTATCATGAAAAAAATTACTCTATTACTCGCGTTTTTTATCTGTCTGAACATCAGTTTAAACGCTCAGACATACCCCAAAAAAGAAAATGTCATTCGTCTGCTCACCTACAACACTCATTATTGCAAAGGAGGAAGCGACCCCGGCTCTATCGACGATTACAACACTCAGCGCCTTGCCTCGGTTATCGAAGCCCTCGACCCCGATGTGGTTGCCCTGCAAGAACTGGACAGCGCCATGAGCGACCGTAGAAGGAGAGATCTGTTAAAACAAATCTCTGAATTCACCGGACTCGATTATCAGCACTTCTTCGGAGGCTTAGCCCCCATCAATGGCGGTAAAGTAGGTCCGGGACTACTCTTTAAAAAAGATTTGAAAGTGGTAAAGAAAAAGATTATCCCGTTGGCAGGCGATGAAGCTCGTAGCGCAGTACGGGTGGATTTCGAGAAATTCACATTCATGGGAACCCACCTCGACCTGAACAATGCAAAAAGAACCCAAAGCGCAAGTACATTGGTCAATGAAACCGACTTTATCCGTAAACCCTGTTTCCTCGCCGGCGATTTGAACGATTCTCACCGATGGGGCAACGGAGGAATCGCATTCCCCGTACTGGCCGATAAATTTTCTATCGTCAGCGATACGGAAGGTAACACCATTCCGGGCCGGACCGACAACGGGGCTCTCATCGATTATATCTTGTTCAAAGATTATAAAGACTCGGGAATTAAAATCGTTGAGACACACATTGTCCGCACATTGAAAGTAAACGGTTCGGTCATTGACTTGGGATCGATATCCGACCACTACCCCGTTTATGTAGACATCGAGATTCCCGGGCTAAGCGGAATCGAAAATGCCACCCGAAGCAATTCGATTCGAATATATCCCACCCAAGTACAAAACACATTAAACATTCAAAGCGAATCCCCCGTCAGAAAAATAAACATCTACTCGATGACCGGTCAAAAACAATTAGAGGCAAACAACCCCGGCACGGCATCGGTCGACATCTCCTCTTTATCGAACGGAATATACATCGTGGAAATTTTCGCAGATAACGGCACGACATTCAAAGGAAAGATTATCAAGAGATAAGTCATTCTTATTAAACTTATTTATACAATTATCAAAGTCCATATAAATGAACTTCGAGTTCTTTTTATCCCTACAAAAACAGCCGACAAACACATAAAACACATCATGAAGAAAGCAATATTACTCTCTATCGTTTTGGCCGGGACATTGTTCTCGGTAAAACCGCAGTCCTATCCCAAAGCCCCGGGAGCAATCAGACTACTCACTTACAACACCCATTATTGTAAAGGAGGTTATGATCCGGGAGAAATCAACGAAAGCAACGTGAAAAAACTTGCACAAGTCATCAAAGCTTTGGATGCCGACGTCATCGCCTTGCAAGAATTGGACAGTGCCTCTCAAAGCCGGGGAAACCGTTATCTGCTGCACGAAATAGCCAAACATACAGGAATCGAATATACCGATGTGTATGCCAATGCGGCTCGCTTCGACAAGAAGGGAAGCATCGGTTGCGGCGCATTGGTTAGAAAAAATCTGCCGATTGTCAGCCGGTACATCGCTTATCTCCCGGGAGACGAGCCGAGAGCGGCCATTCAACTGGAACTCGAAAAATTTGTATTCATCGCCACACATTCCGACCTCAATAACGAAAAACGCAGACAAGGAACTAAAATCATTTGCAACGACTCCCGCGAAATGAAAAAACCCGTATTCGTGGCCGGAGACCTCAACGACTCTTTCCGCTGGTCGCGAAGCAATGTATCTTTTCCTCTATACCAAAAAGATTTTATCATTGCAAGCGACACGGTCGGCAACACGATCCCCGGAAGAACCGACAACGGCGCATTGATCGACTTCATTTTATTGAGCAAAAAAGGGAAGAATAAGATAAAGATAGTCGGCAGCAAAATCGTGCGAGAAATAAATATCGAGGGAAAAACGATAGATTTGGGTGAAATTTCGGACCACTATCCTGTATTCACAGACATTATATGTAAATAAATTTAATTGAAACTTTCATAAAGCCATGTCAAGACACTGTTTCTTATTCATAGGACTCATAGCCTTATGTATTACCTCTTGCTCCCGGACTCCGGAATATACAGACTCTGCCGCCCGGCTCGCCGGACGCATTGTGCCATCGCACTCCGATGATTTCATCTTTACGCTCGTTCCTGCCGAAAAAGATTTCTTCGAACTGAGGCAGAATGGCGATAAAATAGAGATACAAGGGAATAACGGAATCTCTATGGCACGCGGACTAAACCACTACCTGCGCCACTATTGCCATGCCTCTGTTTCTTGGTGTGGCGATAATCTGGCTTCCATACCCGATACACTGCCCGCAGTCGGTGAACCGGTTCATATCGAAGCCTCTCAACCCCTGCGGTATTATCTGAATTATTGCACATATAGCTACTCTATGGCTTTTTGGGGGTGGGAAGAATGGGAAAAAGAAATAGACCGCATGGCTCTGCAAGGTGTCAATCTCCCTCTCATGGCTGTCAACAGCCAGTACGCCGTTTGGCAAAACACGCTCAAAAGACTGGGATATAACGAAAAAGAAATATCGGAATTCCTTCCCGGAGCCGGCTATGAAGCGTGGTGGCTCATGGGTAATCTCGAAGGCTTCGGTGGCCCCGTTTCCCAAAAATTCATAGACCGGCAAACCGACCTCCAACAAAAAATGCTGCGTCGCATGAGAGAGTTGGGTATGGCTCCCGTCTTTCAGGGATTCTATGGCATGGTTCCCAACAGTTTAAAAGAAAAATTCCCCGAAGCCAACATCAAGGAACAAGGTGAATGGCAAACCTATCAGCGTCCTGCGTTCCTAGATCCGAACGATCCCCTTTTCGATAAAATCGCCGACATATACTACGACGAACAGGAAAAACTGTTCGGTAAAGCCGTCTATTTCGCCGGAGACCCATTCCACGAAGGAGGTCAGTCGGAAGGTATCGATGTAAAAGCCGCAGCTAAAAAAATACTGCAAGCCATGAGACGCAAAACCCCGGAAGCTGTATGGATCATACAAGGCTGGCAACGTAATCCCATGCGCGACCTATTGGAAGGGTTGGAACATGGCGAGGCCATCATTCTCGACCTCATGGCATGCGAGCGTCCCCAATGGGGCGGCATAAAAAACTCGTTGTTTTATAAAGCCGAAGGACACATGCACCACGACTGGATTTGGTGCGCACTGCCCAATTTCGGCGGGAAAACAGGGCTGCATGGCAAAATGAGCAGTTATGCCTCTGGTGTAGTCTTTGCCAAAAACCACCCGTTGGGAAAAAACCTATGTGGAATAGGAACAGCTCCCGAGGGAATCGGTACGATTCCCGTCGTATATGACATGGTATACGACATAGCTTGGAGAGAAGATAGCATCGATATAAAAGACTGGGTGAACCAATATACGCAATATCGGTACGGTAAAGCCGATCCAAACTGCAATCGAGCTTGGGAAATTCTGTCGAAAACCATTTACGAATGTCACAATGAAATAGGAGGGCCCGTCGAATCTTATATATGTGCACGCCCCTCCGATACAATCAAACACGCCTCGTCATGGGGTACTGCCGAGATTTTCTATGATCCCGCAGAAATCGTTACAGCATGGGAATGCATGTATAATGTCCGACACGAATTCGCACAATCCGCAACCTATCAATATGATTTGGTAGATCTCACACGACAAGTTTTAGGTGATTACGCAAAATATCTTCACAAACAGGCGGTAAACGCCTTTTATCGAAACGATTTAAAAGGATTTCAAGCCTATTCCTCCAAATTCCTCGCTCTCATTCGAGACGAAGACAAACTATTGTCCACCCGCAAAGAGTTCAACGTGGGAACATGGATAAACCAAGCACGCAACGCCGCTTGTACGCCTCAGGAACAGGAGCGTTTCGTTGCAAACGCAAAAAGACAAATTACCACTTGGACAAACCACGACTCAAAACTCCACGATTACGCCCTTAAAGAATGGAGCGGGTTGATGAGAGACATGTATCTGCCTCGTTGGGAAGCATGGGTCGACTACAAACTGGCTCTATTGAGAGGAGAAACCGCACAAGAACCCGATTATTTCCAAATCGAAAAAAATTGGGTCGACTCCGATACACGCTACGATAGTACCTCTACCGGAAATGCGATTTCTGCTGTTGAAGAAATCTATAAAAAATACTTCATCGAATTACAACAAACCTATAAAAACATTTAAATATCCCGGTTCTCCTATGTAAAAAAGCCTATGTCGGTTGTCTTTTTACAGAAACAGAATCCTTAAAAACATACCACATTATGCGACACAAAATTTTTATAGCCTTTTTATCCCTTCTCACCGCCACATCGACCCTCGATATGGCAAAAGCCCAATCCCTACCATACAAAAACAAAAATCTCCCCATCGAGGAACGCGTAGAAGACTTGCTGAACCGCATGACTGTCGATGAAAAAATCGCACAAATACGGCACATACACTCTTCGAAAATTTTTAACGGGCAAGAGCTCGATATGAAAAAACTGACCGATTGGGCAGGTAATACTTCATGGGGATTTGTCGAAGGCTTTCCCCTCACCGGCGACAATTGCGCTAAAAGCATGTATCTCATTCAAAAATACATGGTAGAAAAAACCCGGTTGGGAATACCCATCTTCACAGTTGCAGAATCTCTGCACGGTGCTGTGCACGACGGAGCCACCATATATCCCCAAAACATCGCTTTGGGGAGCACCTTTAATCCCGAACTGGCACGAAAGAAAACGCAAATGATTTCCGACGATCTCCACAGCATGGGATTTCGACAAGTTCTATCCCCCTGTATAGACGTAGTGCGCGATTTACGTTGGGGACGGGTCGAAGAGTCCTATGGGGAAGACCCATATCTATGCGGCCTTTTCGGCATCGAGGAGGTTTCGGGGTATCTCGAAAACGGCATATCGCCCATGTTGAAGCATTACGGCCCGCACGGCAACCCGTTGAGCGGATTAAATTTAGCCTCGGTAGAATGCGGATTACGAGATTTGCACGAAATCTATCTCAAACCGTTCGAAATGGTTGTTAAAAACACCGGAATATTGGCAGTCATGTCGACCTATAACTCTTGGAACCATATACCCAACTCAGCATCACATTATCTGCTTACCGACATACTTCGTGACGAATGGGGCTTCAAAGGATATGTATATTCCGACTGGGGTGCTATCGAAATGCTCAAAACATTGCATTTCACAGCCCGCAACTCCTCTGAGGCCGCCATTCAAGCCATTTCTGCCGGGCTCGATGCCGAGGCATCGAGCAAATGCTATCCCTTCCTGAAAGGATTGATCGAAAAAGGCCAGTTCGATGAAAAAATTCTCGACACGGCTGTCCGCCGGGTTTTATTCGCAAAATTCGCTATGGGACTCTTTGAAGACCCTTACGGCAAAACCTTCAAAAACCGTAAACGACACTCCCCGGAAAGCGTCAAACTCGCCAAAACGATTGCCGACGAATCGACCGTTCTGCTGAAAAACGAAAACCAGCTACTGCCGCTCGATGCCAAAAGCCTGAAATCGATCGCCATTATCGGGCCCAATGCCGACCAAGTCCAATTCGGAGATTACACTTGGAGCCGCAACAACAAAGACGGTGTCACCCCGCTACAAGGTATCAAGAACCGGGTAAACAAAAACACCGCCATACACTACGCCAAAGGTTGCAGTCTCACATCATTGGACACATCGGGAATAGCCGAAGCGGTCGAAGCCGCCAAAAACAGCGAAGTAGCCGTAATTTTCGGCGGTAGCGCCAGCGCCGCTTTGGCTCGTGACTACAAAAGCTCCACTTGCGGAGAAGGGTTCGACCTGAACGATTTGAACCTCACCGGAGCGCAATCGCAACTAATACGCGAAGTATATCGAACCGGCACTCCCGTCATACTTGTATTGGTAACAGGAAAACCTTTTGTCATAGAATGGGAAAAGAACAATTTGCCCGCTATACTCGTCCAATGGTATGCCGGTGAACAAGCCGGAAACTCCATTGCCGATATCCTATTCGGAGAAGTCGTTCCTTCGGGAAGACTCACTTTCTCTTTCCCTCGCAGCACCGGACATTTGCCTGTCTACTACAACTATCTGCCGTCCGACCGTGGATTCTACAAAAACCCCGGAAGCTACGACTCACCCGGACGGGACTATGTTTTCTCGGCTCCTTCGGCTCTATATAGTTTCGGATACGGACTTTCCTATACCTCGTTCGTTTATAAGAATCTCTCCACCGACAAAGACAAATACGAATTGAACGACACGATACACGCCACAGTAGAAGTAAAAAATACAGGGAAATACACCGGTAAAGAAGTAGTTCAATTATATGTCCGAGACAAAGCCAGTACCTATGTGACACCGGTAAAACAACTGCGCGACTTCAAAAAAATAGAATTAGCGCCCGGTGAAACCCGCACCGTACAACTTCAAGTACCCATCTCCGATCTCTATTTGGTCGACGAGAAAAACCAACGCTTCGTCGAAGCCGGCGAGTTCATTTTGGAAGTAGGACAAGCATCGAATAATATCATTTTGTCGAAAACTATCGTGGCGGGAGAACCATCGACGATCGGGAATGACGAAATCGTAAAACCTAAAAACAAAAAAAGTTCCCGCCAAATGGAAGTGAAAGGAGAAGTGCGTGACGTGCAGGCTACCCTCGTTCCCGATATGCAGATTATTGAAAAAAGCACCGGAAAAACCATTGCTGTTACCGACGCAAAAGGTCAGTTCAAATTCACTACCGGCAATCACGAATATCTCATCTTCAAAAAATCGGGATACCAAACTGTCGAAATAGAAGTAAACAACATGAATGTAATCAACATTACTGTAAACTACGGAGAAAACTAACGACCCTATTATTCATCTCATAAAAATTATTTATAATGAAAAGAGCACTTTCTATTTCTTGCCTATGGATTTGTCTTCTCGTCCTATCGAGTTCTGTAATCATGGGTCAAGACAACCATTTGGACATCACTCCCACTCCCCAAAGTTTGGTTCAGAAAAACGGACATTTTACTTTAAATTCCAAAACCTCTTTTGCCATTGGGAAAAACCAAAGAGCTGATTTAAAAAAAGTAGCGGCCTATTTCCAGTCAAAAATCCTATACTCCACAGGATACAATCTAAATATAAAAAACAGCGGAAGCTCAAACGCTATCAGTCTGCAAATAGACAAGTCGCTAAAAATAGGGAACGAAGGCTACCAACTGACAGTAACCCCCAAAAAGGTAATTGTCAAAGCCAAAACTCCGCAAGGAATCTTTTATGGCATGCAATCGGTTATGCAGTTGCTTCCTCCCCAAATCGAGAGCGAAACGATTATCGATAACGTAGCATGGGAAATCCCTTGTGTGGAAATCAAAGATGAACCCGCCTATGGATACCGAGGTATGATGCTCGACGTATGTCGCCACTTCCACGACGTGGAATTTGTAAAAAAACAACTCGACATCATGGCCATGTTCAAAATGAATTATTTCCATTGGCACTTGACCGACGACCATCTGTGGACCATAGAAATAAAAAAATATCCCCGTCTCGCCGAGGTTGGCTCTGTACGCCGGAATGCCGATGGAAGCATACATCGGGGCTTCTACACACAGGAACAAATCAAAGAAGTCGTTGCCTACGCAGCAGAGCGGTACATTACCGTTATCCCCGAAGTAGAACTTCCCGGACATGCACTTGCCGCTTTGACCGCATACCCCGAATATTCATGTACAGGAGGCCCGTTTGAACTACGCAACAAATGGGGCGTGGAAGACAACGTATATTGCGCCGGGAATGACAAAACTTTTGAATTCTTACAAGACATTCTCGAAGAAGTCATTCCTCTGTTTCCCGGCAAATTCTTCCATATCGGCGGTGACGAATGTCCCAAAGTAAGATGGAACGAATGCCCCAAATGCCAAAAAAGAATCAAAAACGAAAACTTGAAAGATGCCCACGAACTGCAAAGCTATTTCATTCACCGTATCGAAAAGATAATCCTTGCTCATGGAAAATCGATGATCGGCTGGGACGAAATTCTCGAAGGAGGACTGGCTCCATCGGCGACAGTGATGTCTTGGAGAGGAGAAGAAGGAGGAATTGCCGCCGCTTCTATGGGACACGATGTTATCATGACACCCTCCAAATGGATGTATATAGATCATGGACAAGGAGCTGTCGAAACCGAACCCATTGCCATTAGATTCGGACTCCCTCTCGAAAAGACTTATAGCTACGACCCCAAATCTCCAAAAATTCCAGAAAATTTGCGTCACCACGTTTTAGGAGCACAATGCAACATGTGGACCGAATATGCCGTAACCCCCGAGTATACCGAATACCTGTTATATCCCCGCATGCTGGCTTTGGCAGAATTGGATTGGACACCCAAAGAGAAAAAAGATTACAACTCTTTCACTCGTCGGCTCGACAATCAATTGATCCGACTCGATATGCACCACATCAACTACCACATACCCATGCCCGAAGGCCCTATGGCCGACCGTATTGCATATACCGAAAATACCACGCTGACGTTCCACAACAGCCGTAACTATTCTATGGTATATACGACCGATGGAAGTGATCCTCAAACAAATTCGACAAAATACGAAAAGCCGTTATATCTCAATAAAGATGTAACAGTCAAAATAGCCACTATGCTCCCCTCAGGGAAATTAAGTCCGGTACGCTCTATCGAAGTAGTTCACGAAAAGCTCATGCCGGCTACCGAAAAAAGCACCCAACCCGGTATCGAGTTGAGACGTACCGAGGGAAACCTCTATTTTGTAAAAGACCTCGATGGAGCGCATTGGAGTGCACCGAAGATTGTCAAAGATTTTGAATTCAAACCGGATATCGAAGACAAAGGAGCATACTGCTACACCGGCTACTTCGAAGTTCCCGCCGATGGCATATACTATTTTTCCTCCGAAATGGACGAACTGAGAATAGACGGAAAGGTCATCATCAGTAACGACGGTAAACTCATACGCCATTCTCGCACACGTAATTCCATCGCTTTGCAAAAAGGCAAACATGCATTCCAGCTACTGATGATTAACAACAACATCGGCGGCTATCTGCGCACATGGAACAACAAAGGTTTTATCTTGGCTCCCGAAGGGAACGAATTAGAACTACCCAAACCCGAAAAACTAACCCATTAATCAAAGATGCAAATTGAAACAACGGGGAAGTCCTAAGAGTAGGACTTCCCCGTTGTCATATTATCCATACGCCAACAAGTATATTTGTTTCTGCCCTCGGTTTACACTATCTTTGCCCAAAAGAAAGCAGCAAATGGACTCAGAAAAAATAAACCGGCTCATCGCAGAAAACAATTTGGAAAAAGCTCTTGCATACATCGACGAATGGCTCTCGAACCACTCGAAAGACGACAAGGCATACTACTTGAAAGGACTCGTCTTTTGGAAACAAGGAAACTGGAAACTCACAATTGAGAACTATCTGAAAGCCATAGAAATCAATCCAGACAGCCCGGCCAAACAAGCCTATGAAATGGTAATGAACATTATCAATTTTTCCAATCCCGATCTATACAATCCGTAATCACGGATTAAAAAATCAAAACAAACAAGGCCAAATATACCAGCATTTGCAAACCTTGTAAAATCCACGAAATCTCTCGTCGGGTACTATACACCCGATAACTAATCCACGTAGATAAAACCACATACAAAGGCAATAACATGACCAAAGCCCAAGGTAAAGCATCGCCAGCGGCTTTTTCGACAAATACAAACGTTGCTCGGTTCATCAACCACGGCCACGCAAAAACCGGCAAAGCCGTTATAAGAATTAAAATCTTGAACCAACCGGGAACTTCCCGTGACGACTTTTCTTTCTCCATACTATAAACACTCATTCAAACAAATAGAATCGGCAGACTGTAATCACAGAAAAACCGCAATCATATCTGTGCGATCTGTGTTTCCGCCTCCGGGCGCAAAGAGGATCGCCCCGTACAATCAATCCATTCTACACTTTATGCAAATATACAGAAAACAAGATTGAAAAGTGAAAAAGGTTGCAATATAAAAATTTGAGTGTACCTTTGTCCCGAAATTCAAACAATCAAAATTATGTCTACATATACCGAAGATACTCGTAAAGTAACGACTCACCGCCTGATGGAAATGAAACTCCGCGGCGAAAAAATTTCGATGTTAACCGCCTATGACTTTTCAATGGCGACTCTTATAGACCAAGCCGGAATCGATGTCATTCTGGTAGGCGACTCGGCATCCAATGTAATGGCCGGAAATGTAACGACTTTACCTATTACTCTCGACCAAATGATTTATCATGGGAAGTCGGTTGTCAGAGCCGTTAAACGTGCCTTAGTCGTCGTCGATATGCCATTCGGCTCCTATCAGGGCAATTCCAAAGAAGCTGTTGCCTCGGCAATCAGAATCATGAAAGAGACGCATGCCGACTGTGTAAAGATGGAAGGCGGAGCCGAAATCCGTGAATCTATCGAGCGCATACTCAGTGCCGGGATACCCGTTATGGGGCATTTAGGTCTGACACCACAATCCATTAACAAATTCGGTACATATACCGTTCGTGCTCGTGAAGAGGCAGAAGCCAATAAACTCATCGAGGATGCTCATCTTCTCGAAGAGATAGGGTGTTTCAGTCTTGTTCTCGAAAAGATTCCGGCAGCATTGGCCACCCGGGTAGCTCAGGAAGTAACCATTCCGGTCATCGGTATCGGAGCCGGTGGTGGTGTAGACGGACAAGTCCTCGTCATGCACGACATGTTAGGCATCAACAAAGGTTTTTCCCCACGGTTCCTTCGTCGATACGCCGATCTAAGTACAACGATCACCGAAGCGGTACAAGCCTACGTAAAAGACGTGAAAACACAAGATTTTCCCAATGAAAAAGAACAATACTAACTACTGTCATTGGAGAAAAACTACGTTTCAACTAATTATTCGATAAAATTCATCACGAACATTTCATAAACAATTATTTTCATGATTAAGAATCGCAATTATTCACTCGATTTATTGAGAGTTATTGCCTGTTACTTGGTCATTCAACAACATGCCAGCGAATTTTACTATATAGGAGAAGGAGGAACGGTTGTTACCGGAAGCAATACTTTTTGGATTGGTATCATAACCACATTATGCCGATCATCTGTACCTCTATTCGTCATGCTGTCGGGATTCTTGTTACTCCCTATGCAAGACAAAATTTCTACATTTTTTCGCAAGCGTTTCACCCGAATCGTATATCCATTCATCGCATGGTGTGTATTATATGCCGGATACTACGTATTAAGCCGTGGGGATTCTTTTAGCCAAATGGCACTTAATATTTTACACATTCCTGTGAATTTCGGGTGTGAAATAGGTCATTTATGGTATATTTACATGTTAATCGGGCTCTATCTGGTAACCCCGATTATTTCCCCCTGGTTACAACAAGCTTCTAAACGAGAACTGGAAGGATATCTCGGCTTGTGGATAATCACAACTTTTCTCCCGTATATTCATTTAGTTTATCCCGAAGTGCTTGGCGAAGCATTCTGGAACGACACACCGTTGCTCTATTACTTCACGGGATTCATCGGATACTTCATTTTAGGATATTATCTGAAAAGATTCGGCTATCCTTCTGCGGCATTATCTTGGATAATACTCATAGTCGGTTTCGCGCTCTCGGCCGGGATTTTCTGTTCACGTATCGATACGGTTCCCACTGTGCCCGAATTGGAGCTTAGTTGGGGATTCTGTACGGTAAATGTATTCCTGATGACATTAGGCCTCTTCTCTCTAATCGGCCGATTATCTTTAAAAGGGAAAAATGCAGCCTGCAAACTGCTGTCGGATATATCGATAAAAAGCTATGGAATGTACTTAGCCCACATTCTGTTTCTAAATTTCTATTATGGACTATTCAAGTCTATCTCGGATGCGGCCTATGTCACAATTCCCTTGATCGCCGTGTGTACATTTATTACGGTTTACATATTCGTATATTTGTTATCCTACCTGCCCAAAAGCAAGTATATCATAGGATAATTTATAAAACCTGTCATCAATAATAATGCCGCTTCTGATAAGAAAGCGGCATTATTATTTTTCGCAGAGAACGAGCTCCTTCTCATTCTTCGTTTTTCTTTAACAAGTCCCGAATTTCCGACAACAATTTCACCTCTTCGGAAGGAGCCGGGGCAGGAGCAGGAGCCGTTTGTTCTTCCTTTTTCTTTTCCGTTAACTTCGTCAAAAGTCGAATAAACAAGAAAATAGAAAAAGCAATAATCAAAAAGTCGAAGGTTGCTTGTAAAAAATTACCATAATTAAGTGTAACCGCAGCCTGTTCTACCCCATCGACTACTTCAGGCCCTTTCATCACCCATTTTAAATCTGTAAAGTTGACACCGCCGATCAGTAACCCGAGAGGTGGCATGATGATATCGGCGACAACCGAAGATACGATTTTTCCAAAAGCGCCACCGATAATTACACCGACAGCCATGTCGATGACATTGCCTCGCATGGCAAATTTTTTAAAGTCTGCTAAAAATGAACTTTTCATAATAGTACGAGTTATTAATATTAGATAGATTACTCAAACTCAACACAATGCAAATAAAGAAATTTTTCTTTTATTTTCACATTCACATACATTGTATTCAAAAAAAATATTTACCTTTGTATCGCAATTTTAGGAACAAAATATACTTGTATGAAATACAAAATTGCCTTTTTAATTGCGCTGCTTGCTTTGATGAGTTGTTGTGCGACACCTTGTGGTTGTTAAACAATATTACAAATGTAAATGTTTTTAAGAAAGCAGAACAAAAAAAGAAGAAAAAAGTAAGATGTTATTTTTTATTCAATAAACACTTAAAGTTTTATTACAATGATTAAAGTAGGTATCAATGGTTTTGGCCGCATCGGACGTTTCGTTTTCCGTGCAGCACAAACAAGAAACGACATCCAAATCGTAGGTATTAACGACCTTTGCCCGGTTGACTATTTGGCATACATGTTGAAATATGACACTATGCACGGACAATTCGATGGAACTATCGAAGCGAATGTTGAAAAAAGTCAATTGATTGTAAACGGAAAAACTATTCGTGTTACAGCCGAAAAGAATCCTGCCGATTTGAAATGGAATGAAGTAGGTGCTGAATATGTTGTAGAATCTACCGGTCTTTTCTTGACCAAAGAAAAAGCTCAAGCTCATATCGAAGCCGGTGCTAAATACGTAGTTATGTCCGCTCCTTCCAAAGACGATACTCCTATGTTCGTTTGCGGTGTTAACGAAAATACTTACGTTAAAGGTACTCAATTCGTTTCCAATGCTTCTTGTACAACCAACTGCTTGGCTCCTATCGCCAAAGTATTGAACGACAAATTCGGTATTCTCGATGGTTTGATGACTACCGTTCACTCTACTACCGCTACTCAAAAAACGGTTGACGGTCCTTCTATGAAAGACTGGCGTGGTGGTCGTGCCGCTTCTGGCAACATCATTCCTTCTTCTACGGGAGCTGCCAAAGCCGTAGGAAAAGTAATCCCCACTTTGAACGGAAAATTGACAGGTATGTCTATGCGTGTTCCGACTTTGGACGTTTCGGTTGTCGATTTAACAGTTAACTTGGCTAAACCGGCTACTTATGCAGAAATCTGCGCTGCTATGAAAGAGGCTTCCGAAGGCGAATTGAAAGGCATTCTCGGTTATACCGAAGACGCTGTTGTATCTTCTGACTTCTTGGGTGATACTCGCACTTCTATTTTCGACGCAAAAGCTGGTATAGCTCTGACCGACACATTCGTAAAAGTCGTTTCTTGGTATGACAACGAAATCGGTTATTCTAACAAAGTACTCGATTTGATTGCCCACATGGCAAAAGTTAACGGATAATTCTATTTCTCCGATAAAAAAGAAAAAGGCTGAACAGTTTGTTCAGCCTTTTTCTTTAATCCGACAGGTACACCCTCGTCATATACCCCGAAAGTATCCTTCTTATACCACGCCACACCTTTCGGATCACCCCTCTGTTTATATCATACATATATAACACCGTAACTATCCAAAAAGTTATTCAGCACAGGCAAAATCTCGCCGATGGCCTTTCCCATATTTCCAATAATTCTTACCGGCATATCGGTATATTGAGGCTCTATACCGCACATCATCGACACCGCTTTATGTTCTCTTTCCACTAATTCGATTTCACACATCAACATATAAGCCACTCCGTCGAACTCTATTTCATTCTCATACCTCACCCTCTTTCGTGGCGAATTTTCCCGTTCATAAGCTACCAACCAATGTGCTGCCGCTAATGATGCCAAAGCCGGAGCTTCCCATTCAATCGTTCTCATAACTTCTCCTATTCTGTTAGCACACTTCCATCAGGGTATATTCACACTGCATTTACCCGTTTTGTCTGTGTATCTCCTCCTTTTGTTTACAATTTTTATAGGCAATATACCCCGATGGAACATGGCTAACTATGTTAATTACTAATCTATTATTTTGTTTTTCAAAAAAAGTCTATACCTTTGTTTTGGTAATAAAACCACACAAATATACTACCACTTTTATTGAAAAGCAAATTATTTATGGTAATTTTACCATATTATGAAAATAAAAAAGTGAACGACTATGGAGAATGAAGCTAAAATAGAGAGAATCAAGACATTAATGGAAAACTTTGGAGTAACCCAGTCGGAATTTGCCAAACGCATATCGATCGATGCGTCCAACTTCTCGAAACACCTGACCGGAAAACTACCTGTCAGCGACTCACTTATCAACAGAATCGTCGCAGACTTGGGCGTATCGAAAGAATGGCTATGTACGGGTAAAGGATATATGTTTCGTCCCTCAGACAACGATGCACACTCTCATATACGCACATTAACTCTTCCCTCGGAAGCGATTATACCAGAAGCAAGAAATGGGGCGAAAGTATACGGTCTGGACGTAACCGCCGGTAATTTGGCGCGGGATCGCATGTTTACCGAGGATTTGGTAATCGGCAGTATAGACGTTCCTTTCATCAATCCCGATTGCAGCATTGTCAAAGTAAGCGGAGACAGCATGAAACCCGTTATTAACAATGGTGACATGATCGCAATCCGCGAAATAAAAAATCCCCAGCTTATCTTCTGGGGGCAAATCTACGTCATATTGCTGGAAGATTACCGCATGGTCAAATATATTCGTAAACACGATAATCCCGATAGGGTTATCCTACGCAGTGAAAACAAAGA
Source organism: Barnesiella sp. (assembly GCF_022723415.1). Classification (NCBI taxonomy): domain Bacteria; kingdom Pseudomonadati; phylum Bacteroidota; class Bacteroidia; order Bacteroidales; family Barnesiellaceae; genus Barnesiella; species Barnesiella sp. The sequence continues at coordinate 18,449 of NZ_JAIJHU010000008.1, forward strand.
ATACGACGACATCGAAATCGAGAAAAAAGAAATTTGCGATCTGTTCATTGTCGAAAACATTATACGCATAGACAGCCGCATTTAATGACTACGAGAAATATATATAGCTCGCCCACAATACTTTCACGAAAATTATGTCAACATTGGAAGAAATAACCATCGCCATGTCCCACGAGGACTTCGACACTTGGTCGACACTTACGGTCGGATTCAACTACACTAAAAGTCTGGTCATCTGTCTGACCTTTTACGATTATAAAAATGTACAACATCATACCTATGCGATAATCGAAAAAGACGAAGCAATGGCTATGTCGGAACAACTCAATGTAAAATTAACCGACTTACCCCAAACCATATGCAAACATTGCGGCGACACGTCGTATGTATTTGTGCCGTCTCATGTAGAAGAACTTTTCAAAGATGTACTGGATTTCATACTCGACTGCGGCGCACATTATCGCATATCAAGAGATTAAAGATTACCCCCAAATATAGTCTCCATTTTTTCAAAAATTCAGGCTCAACATTCTGTCTGTCAAAACAAAAACACCCGAACATACCGACCCGACAAATAAAATTTGTTTCTACATTCGTTTATACTATCTTTGCAAATACAAAAATAGGGTGCGACTTGGTATAAAAAACGAGCTTGTCCGTTTTATCTTATTCCTATCTCTCTCTATTTTTATAAAACAATCAAACCCGCCGTCACTCCAATGAGAAAGTTGTTATATATCGTTCTGTTCCTATCCGTCGGGAAACATTTGCAGGCGACAAATTACAATTGTCACACCGAAGCGGGACAACTACAATCTCTCATCGAAGAACAGCATCGGACAATTACGAATCTAACCGTCTCGGGAACAATCGACGTTCGCGATTTTGCTTTCATAAACGACTCCCTATTTCACTTAACCGGCATAAACCTTGCAGATTGTACGATAGATGCATTCGAAAGTCGAGATATTTACCTCGGAAATCAAACCCGTTTCGATGCCAACTGTATCCCAGCAAACACATTCTTCGGATTTCAAGAGTTAACGACCGTACGGCTTCCCCAGAATACAAAAAAAATAGGAAAAGGCGCTTTCGCAGGCTGTACTAAACTAAAAAACATAGATTGGGGAAACAATTTACAGGAAATAGCAGGATTCGCTTTTTGCGACTGTTTCTCTTTGAACACATCGTTACCACAGACATTGGAAAAAATAGGCGAATATGCATTCAAACAATGCACCTCTTTTACCGGAATAGACCTCTCCCTGTCTGTCCTTCGTTCGATAGGGAACCAAGCATTTCTCAACTGTACCGCCTTATCCTCGATAACCCTACCCGCCTCGTTACAATCTATCGGCAAAGAATGTTTTGCCGGATGCTCGTCTCTGACGGGAATAACACTCCCTCAAAAACTAGAATCTATGGGCGAAGGTTGTTTCTCCCACTGTATCTCGTTAACAGAGGTCGATATAAAAGAATGTCCATTGGAAAACCTGCCCCCTTACACCTTTGACCATTGTACAAAACTACTCTCCATACAAGCCCCCAATACCATAACAGAAATAGGAGAAGGCGCATTCTATTATTGCACATCGCTCACCGACTGTATTCTACCAGAGTCTGTCCGAACCATAGGCGATTATGCATTTGCCGGATGCAGTAGGATCGCAGGACTTTCTTTCCTGCCCGAAGGAACTGAAAAAATAGGTCGATGGCCGTTCTATGGTATGAAATATTTATTTTCCGCAAAAATACCGTCGACAGTCAAGACCATCGGAGACCACGCCTTCGATAATTGCACGAGATTGAATGTTATGTTATCCTATCCGACCGAGCCTCCGATACTGGGAGAAAATGTCTTTCGAAATGTTCCGCAAAAAGATTGCCGGCTGGGAATCCCCGACGAAAGTCTATCTCTCTATTTGAACACGCCTCAATGGAAAGAGTTTGACATTCGTTATTTATCCGAGGTAGATGAGCAACAAATCGACGACAAGGCGTTGAAAGCATATTTCGAGCAAAAAATGCTCATCGTAAATTCGTACGAACCCATGCACCGCATAACCCTGTATACAATCGACGGACGCACAATATATCAAAAACAAGGCAAAATGACCGAAGCGAAAATCGATACTCAATCGTATTCGGGAGAAGTATTTATCTTTTCTGTACAAATAGAATCAGGAAAATACTATCATTTAAAATTAGGAAGAGTCAATTAACCAGAACCTGTCGATATTCATTTCAAAATGGGAAAAAATAAACTGAAAAAATTCGACGACCTGCAAGGCTACCCACATGTATTCCAATATCCTTTCTCTGCACTACAAGAAAAAGGATTTGAGATGCAAGGCAAATGGGGAAAACAATTCTTCAAAAATGAAAATCCGATAGTCCTTGAATTGGGCTGTGGAAAAGGCGAATATGCCGTAGGTCTGGCAAAACGTTACCCGCAAAAAAACTTTATAGGAATAGATATAAAGGGAGCCCGCATGTGGAGTGGAGCCAAACAGGCCCTCGAAGAAGGAATAAATAACGTAGCCTTTCTTCGTACCAATATAGAGTTGATCGATCGTTTTTTTGTCAAAGGTGAAGTATCAGAAATATGGATTACCTTCCCCGACCCGCAAATGAAAAAAGTGAGAAAGCGGCTCACTTCTACCCGGTTTATGCAACTATACCAAAATATTCTATCGCCCGAAGGTTTGATCCATCTGAAAAGCGACAGTCCGTTCATGTACACCTATACTTGTGAAATGGTAAAAGCAAACGGCTATCCCGTACAGGTTTCGACCGACGATCTCTACCATTCGGGAATAACCGACGACATACTGGAAATAAAAACTTTCTACGAGCAACAGTGGCTCGAACGGGGCATGAATATCAAATATATTCGTTTCGTCTGCCAACCCCGTGAACAATTCATCGAACCCGACGTTGATATTCCTTACGACACATACCGGAGCTTCAACCGGGGAAAACGTAGCGGTAAACAAAGTAGTCAAGAAAATACAACATCAAAATAACACGACAATATGCAACTATATCCGAAACTAATACTCGACGCACTCGCCAAAGTGCGTTACCCGGGCAACGGGAAAGATTTGGTCGCTAATGAAATGATCGAAGACGACATTCGTATCGACGGTAACAAAGTAAGTTTCTCCATCATTTTCGACAAGCCGACCGATCCTTTTATCCGATCGGTCGTGAAAGCCGCCGAAACTGCCATTCTCACTTTCGTAAGTCCAGAAGTAAATATCAAAGGAAATATAGCTGTAAAGGCAAGACAAACAGCTCGTCCGAACCCCGAGAATCCCTTGCCCGATGTAAAGAATATCATTGCCGTTTCATCGGGAAAAGGCGGCGTTGGTAAATCTACCATAGCCTCCAATTTAGCTGTGGCGTTGGCCCGCCAAGGGTATAAAGTCGGGCTGCTGGATGCCGACATATTCGGCCCTTCGGCTCCCACGATGTTCAATATCGAAGACACCGAAGTCTATACCGAGAACATCGGAGGACGCGACCTCATTCTCCCGGTCGAGCGATACGGCGTGAAGATTCTTTCCATCGGTTTTTTTGTTCGTAAAAACGATGCCGTACTCTGGCGGGGAGGAATGGCAAGTAACGCTTTGAAACAACTCATCACCGATGCCGCATGGGGCGAACTCGACTATTTTGTGCTCGATTTGCCACCGGGAACCAGCGATATACACCTCACTTTGGTACAGACACTCGCTATCACCGGAGCGATTGTGGTAACCACTCCGCAAGAGGTTGCTTTGGCCGATGCCCGGAAAGGTATCAGTATGTTTACCGGGGATAAGGTAAACGTCCCTATACTGGGATTGGTCGAGAACATGAGTTGGTTCACTCCTGCCGAACTCCCGGAAAACAAATACTACCTGTTCGGTAAAGACGGAGGGAAACGACTGGCCCAAGAAACCGGAGTTCCTCTTTTGGGACAAATACCTATTGTACAAAGTATCTGCGAAAGCGGTGATGCGGGACACCCCGTGGCACTCGACGATACCATTACCGGATTAGCTTTCAAGCAACTTGCCGAAGCCGTCGTAAAAGCCACAGAGGAGCGCAATGCAACTAAACCCTCTACACAACGGGTAGAAGTTCATAAATAAAAAGCCCATACGACAAAGAGCCGCTATAAAATTTATAGCGGCTCTTTGTTTATATAGATTTGGGCTCAATCGATAATCAATGGGGATTGTTCAGTGTTTCCCCCTATACTATTTCACAGAACACCCCATAATGCTACGAAACACGGCTGGGGAGAAGGGAGAATACCCACAAAGTTCCGAAAGGGTAAAAAGCTGTTCAAAACGACACTTTCACCCCTTTCTCTCTGTGTAGCTCATAAAATCGAAGCAAGGGAGAAAAAGGAATACATCTCAACCTCTCCCCCCTGTGTTCCCGTAAGGGAATATAGGGGGAGTGCCCACAGGGCGAGGAGGTTAAAGACCCGACATAAACCGACTGATGAAATACTGTTTCCAGCTCCTCCGTCACTTCGTGACACCTCACCTATATGGCTAATGCCACACCCCGTAAGGCTACGGGGCACGGCAATGGAGGAGGTCAATAGCAAACTATCCTCTCCAAAAGCCGGACAAGCTCAACCTAACCGGAAACGTTTCTCCTCATAGCTAGCGGATTAAGTCCCTCTCATTCATCAACATTCAAGTCTATCCCCATGAATTTTCTACTGAACATAGACTCGTTGCAAACATTAAACAGACAACAACCGAGCGATCGTCTCCGGGTAAAGTTCATGTTCGACCGCATGAATGAGTCCGAATAACTCATCGATATCGTTTCCTTCGTACGGGATAGCCCGTTGGGCGATAATCCGTCCGCCATCTACCGTACGGTCCACATAATGAATAGTTACTCCGAACACTTTCACCCCGTACTCCATAGCTTGTTCTACGGCACGAGCTCCGGGAAAAGCGGGGAGCAAAGAAGGGTGTATATTAATAATCTTACCGCCGTAACGCGATAACAATGTATCCGAAATAATCCGCATATACCCGGCCAAACAAACCAAATCCACCCCGTTCTCATCGAGAAAATCGGCAATGACGGTCTCCATTTCGACCTTAGAAGCAAAAGACTTAGGGTCGAAAGTGAAAGACTTCATACCATGACGTGAAGCTCGTTCTACGACACGAGCCGAAGGTTTATCGCAAACCAAAGCCACTGTTTCGGCCGGGATCTTACCCTGCTCGCAAGCAGTCACAATCGCTTCAAAATTACTGCCGGTTCCACTGGCAAATACGGCAAGACGCTTTTTTCGGGACATAAATTCTTTTTTAGAATGGGAACAACAAAGGTAAAATAAAAATCATAACTATCCCCATAATAATCTGTAAAGGCAAACCCACCTTTACATAATCCATGAAAGTATACTGACCGGCAGGCATAACCAGCGCATTGGGTGGCGTAGAAAACGGAGAAGCGAAACACATGCTCGCCCCCACGGCAACAGCGAATAAAAACGGATAAGGACTCACTCCGATCTGTAATGCGGATTGCATGGCGATAGGAGCCAATAAAACGGCTGTTGCCGTGTTACTGATGAACATCGTCATCAATGAAGTCGTAAAATAGATACCAGCCATTAAAGCCAAAGGCCCGTAACCGCCCAAACCACTAACCAAACTATTCGATATATATTCCGATGCTCCCGTCTTTTCCAAAGCCAACGACATGGGAAGCATGGCGGCGATAAGAACGACACTCTCCCAGTTAATTGTTTTATAGGCTGCCTCCACATTCCTGAAACAACCGGTCAATACCATAAGTATCGCAGCAATCATCACAGCCGTAACCGGAGCCACTGGTATAGAATCGAACACCATCATAAGAATCATTAAAAGCATAATCGCAGCAGCAATCGGTGCTTTATAATCGAGAGTAACTTTCGCGGCTTCGCTCAACGGCTGGCCGAGTACCACCCAATCGGAATCTTCCGAACTCAACCGAGCTATATCCTTCCATGTACCTTGCACGAGCAAAACATCGCCCGACAACATCTTCACATCTTTCAAATCATGCAATATATAATCGTTCTTTCTCCTTATGCCCAATACATTGACATTGAATTTTTCCCGAAATCCCGAATCTCCAACCGTCTGTTTCAACAAACGTGACGAGGGCATCAAGACAATCTCGGCGATACCTATGTCATAAAAAGCCAAATCGGAAGTCAAGTTACCCTTACCGTCTTCGATGGTATGGGCATCCAATAATACCAAAGAAAATCGAGAAACAAACTCCCTCACTTTTTCGAAATCGCCATTCACATACAACACATCGCCGGAACATAATACAGTACCCGGATCGGCCAATTTCTGATTGACCGTTTTCAACAACCGGGACTGCGACGAAACAGTGCGCCGTACCTCCAATATATTCAAATGATATTGTTGGCGAATATTCAACTCGACAATCGTTTTGCCGGCAATTATCGATTTTTCGGGGATTTGTATCCGAAACAAATTCTCGGAAAGCTGATATTCTCTTGCCAACTCGTTCAAAGATTTATTCTTGTTTTTACCATCAGACTTTTCGGTTCCCCGTTTGGTCAGGAAAATTTTACTCAAAGGCATCAATACGACCATTCCTACAAAAACACAAATCAAACCGACCGGCAAGAAAGAAAAGAAAGTAAGCGGTTCAAAACCGGCATTGGTCAAGGCATTCTGTATGACAAGGTTCGGCGGAGTACCTATCAACGTCATCATACCTCCCATACTGCTGGCAAAAGCCAAAGGCATAAGCAAGCGACTTGAATTTATATGAGCGTTGGCAGCCAGACTCACGACAATAGGCAGCATCAAGGCCACCGTACCCGTATTACTCACAAAAGCTCCGATAGCCGAAGTAACCAGCATGACCAAAATAAAAAGTCTTGCCTCGCTCTTTCCTGCCAACTGCAATATCTTTCCGCTTATCATCTTCGCCAACCCGGTTTGGAATATCGCACCACCTACTACGAAAAGACCGATCATCATAATCACGACCGAATTGGAGAATCCAGACAACGCCTCATCGGGAGTAAGAATATGGAAAAGCAACAACAAAACCAAAGCGCACAAGGCTACCACATCAGAGCGTATTTTACCACTCACGAAAAACACCGCCGATAAAGCTAAAATTATTAACGTTACAACCATTCAATCAATTTTTTAATACACCTATATCTTTTCTTGACAGGAATAACAATCATGAATCAATCCGTATTCCCTTATTTCACAATTTATCCACACAAATTTAAGAAAAATTTTCAAGTCAGTCAAGCTCTGAATTTCTTAAAAAGACTTGTCTATCAAACATATAACAATAGCACCCGAAAGGCTATGCAGACAGTCTTTCGGGTGCTATTACCCTTTTGGGGAAAATACATTATTTCACTTCCCAAGTCTCCCCGGTCAACAAAAATTCACGCAAGGAGGAATAAGGTACTTTCGAGGTTACCTCTTTTACTTGTCTATCCACCTCTTCGTCATATACGGGAGCCTCCACATTACGAATCACACCTATTGCCAAAGGCAGTTCATGTCCGTCCATCATCGCAAGACTTTGATGCAAGAAATTATCGGGAGACTTGGCATCATGTACCAAAATATCATCGAGAGTCACACCGTTCTCCCCGATAGTCACAGCCTTTAATTTGTAACCGTCCAACACGAGGCCTCGATTATTGTCTTTCCCGAAAATCATCTTTTCACCATGACGCAAATGAACAGTCCGGTCGGCACGAAACTCTTTATCAGCCACATAACTGTGAATATTATTATTGAAAATCACACAATTCTGCAACAGCTCCACCACCGACGTTCCTTTATGGCGGGCTGCTTCTACCAATACTTCTTGCGAAACAGACATCTCCACATCGAGCGAACGAGCGAAGAATGTTCCTCTCGCCCCGAAAACGAGTTCTGCCGGAATGAAAGGATCTTCCACCGTTCCATAAGGAGACGATTTAGTAACGAAACCTCGGTCGCTCGTCGGGGAATATTGGCCTTTCGTCAAACCGTATATCTTATTATTCATCAAGACCACATTGATATCCACATTCCGACGTACCGAATGAATAAAATGGTTCCCACCGATAGCCAGACAGTCGCCATCTCCCGAAATCTGCCATACCGTCAGATCGGGATTGGCCGTCTTCACCCCGGTAGCCACAGCTGCGGCACGACCATGAATCGTATGAAAACCATAGGCATTCATATAATAAGGCAAACGCGACGAACAGCCGATACCCGAAATCACCACCGTTTCGTGGGGAGGCACTCCCAGTGTCGCCATAGCTCTCTGCAACACAGCCACGATAGAATGGTCTCCACAACCCGGACACCAACGTACATACTGGTCGCTTTTAAAATCCTTTGCCGTATATTCCTTTTGTTCTTCCATATCCTATTCCTCCAAAAGCTTTGAAAAATGCGCCATCAACTCACTCACCATGAACGGCTGTGCCTGAATTTTATTATATCGCAAGAAATTCACACCTGGAACTTTCCCTGACAAATACGATGCAAACTGCCCGTTATTCAGCTCGCAAACGACCACTTTTTTATATCGCCGTAATATCTCCTCGGTATTCGCGGGCAACGGATTGATATAATTGAAATGAGCGAAAGCCACAGGTTTCCCTTCTGCATTCATAGCTTCCACGGCAGAATACAAATGCCCGTAGGTTCCGCCCCAACTGACAACCAATAAATCGGCAGAAGAATCGCCCGACACTTTCAACAAAGGAATATCGGTGGCTATGCTGTCGATTTTCTGCTGCCGGGCACGAACCATCTTTTCATGGTTGATGGGGTCAGTAGAAATTGCGCTAGTCTTATAATCCTTTTCCAATCCTCCGAGCCGGTGCATGAAACCCTCTGTTCCGGGCTTCGCCCAATAACGTACGGCTTTTTCGTTACGGTCGTATGGTTTCCACGTACCTTGTTGTTCCGGCATGACATAATTGGGCTTTATCTCGGGATATTCATCGATTTCCGGAATACGCCATGCCGAAGAGCCATTTCCAATAAATCCGTCGGTCAACAAGATAACGGGAGTCATGTGCTCCAAAGCGATTTTAGCCGCTTGAAATGCCATATCGAAACAATCGGTCGGTGTAGAGGCTGCCACCACTACCACCGGACTCTCGCCATTCCGGCCGTATAAAGCCTGCAACAAATCGGTCTGCTCGGTTTTCGTCGGCAATCCCGTAGACGGCCCACCTCGCTGAACATCAATAATGACCAAAGGCAATTCCGCCATAACGGCCAAACCTATACCCTCGCTCTTCAATGCCAAACCGGGCCCCGACGTGGAAGTCACTGCCAAATTTCCGGCGAACGAAGCCCCGATAGCCGTACAAACACCGGCTATCTCGTCCTCCACTTGAATAGCCTTTACGCCTAAATCTTTCCGCTTGGCCAACTCATGCAAAATATCTGTGGCCGGGGTAATGGGATAACTTCCTAAGAACAAAGGCAGTCCCGACTTTTCAGATGCGGCTATCAACCCCCATGCGGTAGCCGTATTTCCGTTCACATCGGTATAAATACCGGGCTTCACTTGCGCAGACTCTACTCGATAGGTCGAAACCGAAGCATGTATGTTATTACCATAGTTGTAGCCGTCGCGCATCACTTTCGCATTAGCCTCATAGATAGCCGGCTTCTTGGCAAATTTATTTTTCAATAAATGTTGAGCTTGTTCCAAAGGACGGTCGAACAACCAACAGACAAGCCCTAAGGCAAACATATTTTTACACCGTACGATAGACTTGTTGTCTAAGCCTGAATCGGCCAATGAATCTTTCACCATTTGGGTAATCGCTACCGGAACGATTTGTGCATGAGAAAGGCCCGCCTCTTGAATAGGATCGTCCGTCGTAAACGCCGCCTTCTCCAAATCGCTGGCCCGAAAGCTATCCGAGTCGATAATCACCACACCGCCTTTTTTCACATAGCGAGCATTTGTTTTTAACGCTGCCGGATTCATGGCAACCAATACATCGGCCAAGTCTCCCGGAGTGTGAACACCTTTCCCTATATGAACCTGAAAACCAGACACTCCCCCTAACGTTCCTTGCGGAGCACGTATCTCTGCCGGATAATCGGGGAATGTAGAAATTTCATCACCGATACCGGCCGAAACATTGGAAAAGATATTCCCGGCCAATTGCATTCCGTCACCGGAATCGCCGGAAAATCGTACCACGACTTCTTCCAATACTTTCACTTTTGTTTTTTCCGTCATGTTTATATTACAATTTTAATCCAACATGATATATTTCAATTCCAATATTACTATTTTAGCAAAGATAGTGTTTTTTTGTAAGCATTTGAAATATTTTCATAGAAATATGTAAGCTCCCTATCTATTCATCATTTTAAAAGCTGTTCCGATAAAAACAAAGATCTTTTCAAAACATCGACATAAAAAGAGCCATATCATAATAAGGCAATCCCAATCGTATGCTCAACTCCTTATAAGTCAACTTTCCACCGAACAAATACACGGCATTCCGAAGTCTTTCGTCCGACTTAATATGGCCATAGAGCATGGCAGGGTCATTCAAATCGATCAATACCGGAACTAATAAATTACTCAACGCCATCGATGCCGTTCGGGCAACGGCAGATCCAACGCTCGACAAGCAATAATGCAAAACACCGCATTGCTCATACACTTTATTACAAGGAGCCTCGCTACAACTCGACGTTTCGAAACAGCCTCCTTTATCCATACACAAATCGAACAACAATGCCCCTCGTTTCATCATCTCGATATAGCTTACTCCTAAACGGCCTCCCTCCGGCACTTCCGTGCCAATAACCACATCGGCCGAGCGCATGGCGTTTTCCAAGACATGAGGGTGCATATTGGAAGTAAAGATAGAAGGACTCACTTCCAACTGAGTAGCTTTTAAACGATAAAAATCATTATCGAATACCCTCACCAAAGCACCCAATCCACAAGCGGCACGAGCCGCCGCACGGCCTGCAAGGCCTCCTCCTATAATCAAAACCTCCGAGGAGGCGACCCCCGGGATGCCCCCCAACAAAACACCCTTTCCTCCACTCCGGTTACTCAACAATTCCGAAGCCAACACAATGGCTGCACGACCGTCAATTTCGTCCAATATATCGGCAAAAAGATAACGGCCTCGCTCATCGGTTATCAAATCTATCGCGACTGCCGTAACTTTCTTTTGCATCAATATGCGCACGACCGAAGCCGATTGATATTGAAGCTGCAACAACGTGAGCAGAAACACCCCCGGACGTATCATAGCAGCCTCCTGTTCATTCAACGGAGTAATTTTAAGAACGACATCGCATCTGAAAACTTCTGAGGCTGTTGTCGCTTGCGCCCCAGCCTCGGTATAATGTAAATCGGAATACTTGATACCCTCGCCGGCTCCGCTTTCCACAAAAACGCGATACCCCTCTTTGGTCAACAAGGCAACCCCCTCGGGCGTCAGAGGGAATCGTTTTTCCCCTCCGTTATGTTCCGCCGGTAACCCTATGGACAAACGTCTATTACCGGCCATCGTTCCCAACAATTGTTCTTGGGGTGCGACCCCTGCATTCGATTTACAAGCAAAGCTACCAGCCATAACCACGAAGTTTAAATTTATAAAGACGAATTTACAAATATACTTCGGTAAAAACCAGAATTATATATTTATATTTCATCAGCTCCATCTCCATAAGCAGGATTTTGCATCAAGACAGCCAGCCGATGCACAGCCTCGTCGACCGAATCGAGCGATTCATACCCGTCGGCATCGAAACGATAATCGGCTTGCCGGTAATAAGACTCGCGACGATTCAACATCTCGGTAATGTACTCATACAGTTCCTCCGGCGTTTTACCCGCCACCAACGGGCGTTTTACTTTTGCATGGGACAAGCGTCTGCACAACGTCTGTACAGAAGCGGCCAAATAAATCGTGACTCCCCGGTGACGCATGTACTCCATGTTATCGAAAAAACAAGGCGTGCCACCGCCCGTAGCGACCAACACATTGTCAAACTCCGCTACCTCATGCAACATACGACGCTCTATATCCCTGAAACCCTCTTCTCCCCGTTCGGCAAACAAATCGGATACCCGTTTCCTGTATCTAGATTCGATATAAGCATCGAGGTCGATAAACTCGACATTCAAAAGCTGAGCCGCCCGACGTCCCAATGTCGTCTTGCCTGCCGCCATGTATCCAACCAAAAACAAAGGCTTCATTTCTTAAAAGTATTCGATATCGTATTTGTCTCTGTCTGCCCGTTAGCGACCAGAGCATCATGCTTCGCTCTCCAAGTCTCTCCGAACTGTCGAAATTCAAACTCCGACAAAGAGTGAATCAACGCCTGTTTATCCGCCTCTTTCAAAGGCGACTTTGCAATAAAGTCCAAAGCCGTTTGTTTCCCCTCCAATCCCGATAGCAAGACCGATTTGTTCAACAGATAATCCATATTCGCCGGATCCTCCGTTAAATAACTCTCATACAAAGACAAGGCCTCCGACAGTTGTTTCTCGGCATCTGCCTCGTCACCCCGGTCATAAGCGATAAACCCTTTTACCGTATAAAAATAAGCCTTCATACGGTTTTTCCCCGTTTCTCCTATTTTTTCGATAGCGGCCGAAGCTGTCCGGTAAGCACTGTCCGGACGCCACAAATTCAACTCGTTCAACACCTTCCCGAAATATACATCTATATTTTCGCTGTCGGCATCAAGAGCTTGCTCCAATAATCTCTGGGCTGCCAGACAATCATCGATAGTCACGGAATCGCTCCCCAGCAAAACTATCGCTTCTTTATATAAACGCACACTTTCCTCCTTGTCGCTCTTGCCGGGAGCACACCCGATCAGGCCAAACAAGACTACCGATAAAATTCCGTATATACCAATTCTTCCCATCGCTATTCGATTATGCCACGGAGAATCGGCTTATCGGCAACATAAAAGAAGCATCGCACAGGCTTATCTCCGCTAACGTGCGTAAAGATACGACAATTTTTATATTTTTGTACCCGTCATTTATAACGATAACCGAATCATGGCCAAATACAAATATTATGTCGTATGGGAAGGGCGTGCCCGTGGAATTTTCGATTCTTGGGAAGAATGCAAAGAACAAGTCGACAATTTCAAAGGAGCGAAATACAAAAGTTTCGACAGTCTGGAAGCCGCTACCGAAGCCTTCCGCAATGCCCCCGACGATTATTTCGATGTCATGCGTAAAATAGGCGAACACTCCCGTGACAAACTGTCTGCTCCCATCTTACCCCCTTCGGTTATCGCCGACAGTCTATCGGTCGATGCGGCTTGTAGCGGAAACCCCGGAAAAATGGAATACCGGGGAGTAGACACGAAATCGGGAATCGAACTGTTTCATGTAGGCCCTTTGGAGCAAGGTACAAACAACATAGGAGAGTTCCTCGCCCTCGTTCATGGGTTGGCCTACTTGCAACAGCGAGACTCCGATATACCCATCTATTCCGACAGCCGTAATGCCATACTATGGATTAAACAAAAAAAATGCAAGACCAAACTAGCCCCCAACGCAGCCAATGCTCCCATATTCGACCTTATCGCACGGGCAGAACGCTGGCTGCATACTCACGTCTATGCCAATACCATTATCAAATGGGATACCGAGAAATGGGGTGAAATCCCCGCCGATTTCGGCAGAAAGTAAAAGGAACGGTTACAAGATACAAACAAAAGAACCCTGTTATTTTCCGGATTCAATAAAACGGGGCGGTATGATTTTTTTTCATACTGCCCCGTTTTATATACGATTTAATTCAATCCTTAATCGATAATATCGAACCCGCAATAAGGAACCAACACTTTGGGTATCTTTATACCTTTGGGGGTCTGGTTATTCTCCAACAAGGCTGCCATGATACGGGGCAATGCCAAAGCGCTACCGTTCAACGTATGGCACAAATGCGTTTTCTTATCGGCTCCACGATAACGGCATTTCAACCGATTGGCCTGATAGCTTTCGAAATTGGATACCGAGCTGACTTCCAACCAACGCTTCTGTGCGGCGGAATATACTTCGAAATCGAATGTTATGGCCGAGGTAAAACTCATATCGCCGCCACACAAACGCAAAATATGCCACGGTAATTCGAGACGTTCCACCAGACTCTGTACATGAGCTTTCATCTCTTCCAAAGCTTCATACGAATGGTCGGGGTGTTGTATCTGCACGATCTCCACTTTATCGAACTGATGCAGACGATTCAATCCCCTCACGTCTTTCCCGTACGAACCAGCTTCACGACGGAAGCAAGCCGAATAAGCCGTATTCTTAATCGGTAGATCCGATTCATTGAAAATTACGTCACGGTAGAGGTTCGTCACCGGAACTTCGGCTGTGGGAATAAGATACAAATCGTCTTCGTTGCAATGATACATTTGACCCTCTTTGTCGGGTAATTGCCCTGTACCGTAACCGGAAGCGGCATTCACGACATAAGGAGGTTGTATTTCGAGGTAACCGGCCTCGCGAGCGGCATCCAAAAAGAACGAAATCAAAGCCCGTTGCAACCGAGCGCCTTTGCCTTTATACACAGGGAATCCTGCACCGGTAATTTTCACACCCAACTCGAAATCGATTAAATCGTATTTCTTAGCCAAATCCCAGTGCGGAAGCGCATCGGCGGGAAGTTCGGGAATCACTCCGCCGGTCTTTTCCACAATATTGTCTTCGGCAGTACGACCTTCGGGTACTCCGGCATACGGCAAATTGGGAACAGTCAATAAAATATCGGTAATCTCCTTTTCTGCCGACACCATCGACTCTTCCAACTCTTTGGTAGACTCTTTAATGGTTGCTGTCTTCATTTTCACAGCTTCGGCTTCCTCTTTTTTACCGGCTTTCATAAGCTGTCCAGTCTGAGCCGCCAAAACTTTCAATTCGGCCAACTTCCCGTCCAACTCGGCCTGAGATGCCCGACGTATTTTATCTAATTCAAGAACCCGATTTATAGCTTCTTTGCCATCGAAATGTTTAATTGCCAAACGACGAATCACCTCTTCGGGATTCTCCTTAATAACACTTAGTGTAAGCATAGTTCAATTCAAATATTTATTCTGTATTAAGCCAACAGTTCTTTTACTTTCGCAGAAATAGCGCGGCCATCGGCACGCCCTGCCAACTGTTTGGTAGCTACTCCCATCACCTTTCCCATCTCTTGCGGAGTAGTAGCTCCTACCTGAGCGATAATCGCTTTCAACGCTTCGGTCAACTCTTCCTCGGTCATCTGCTTCGGCAAATAAGTTTCTATGACAGCTGCTTCGGCCAATTCCGGTTCGGCCAAATCGGGACGATTCTGCTCGGTATAAATCTGAGCGCTTTCCTTCCTCTGCTTCACCATCTTTGCCAATATCTTCATCGCCATGTCGTCCGTCAATTCTCCGTCGGCGCCTTTGGCTGTTTTTGCCTCCAAAAACTCTTTCTTAATTCCCCGCAGGGCTTCCAATCTCACTTTGTCTTTTGCCAGCATGGCACTTTTAATGTCGTTGCTGACCTGATCGAATAAATTCATAATCCTATATCTATTTTATAGTTTTCGATTAAAACCTTATGGTACGACGGCCACTACCGTTACTCTCCTCTTTTTTCTCCGAACCGTCGAAATTATCGCGAAAATCTTTCGGACGGTCATAAGCGGGTGTCTTATCCAACTTTTCTAACAAATCGTTATCATCGAGTTGATCGGGTTTCAAAACAATATATTGCGATTGAGCGATATGCTCGTCGGCATCACCGCCATATTCCCCTTTGAACGTCAAGTCAGATACCTCGAATCCCGTAGCCAAAATGGTAATTTTCACGGCCTTGCCCAAAGAAGAATCGTGAGTATATCCCCAAATAACATTTACTTTCTTCTTGAAACGCAACATAAACTCGCTCAACTCTTTGGACTCCTGCATACGAAGCTCCTCCCCCTCTTCGGGTGAAAAATAGAGATTGAACAGTACTCGTTCCGCTCCATAAATATCGCTCTCTTTTAAAAGAGGAGAAGTCAGTGCATTTTGGATCGCACGGCTCATGCGATGCTCACCCTCGCCAGATCCGGTACTGATTACAGCAGCTCCTCCGTCTTTCAGCGTCGTGCGTACATCGGCGAAATCAAGATTGATTTTTCCATCTTTCGACACCAGCTCGGCTATACTCCGGGCTGCATTCGACAACGAATCGTCCGCTTTGGCGAAAGCGGTCGTCCAAGAAAGATCGGGATATATCTTACACAATCGCTCGTTATTGATCACCAACAAAGCATCGACATGCTTCCGCATTTCCTCCACACCGGCGAAAGCCTGTAATATCTTCGGTTCTCCTTCAAAGAGAAACGGGATTGTCACGATGCCCACTGTAAGCACACCCTTCTCCTTAGCAATACGGGCAACCACGGGAGCGGCTCCCGTTCCGGTTCCTCCGCCCATTCCGGCCGTAATAAAGGCCATGCGTGTATTATCATCGAACAAGGCTTCGACTTCGGCGGCACTCTCTTCGGCCAATTTCTTAGCGACCTCCGGAATGTTTCCGGCTCCCTCACCCTTAGCACCCAACTGAACTTTTACAGGAACAGGCGAATTTCGCAACGCTTGTGCATCGGTATTACAAAGAACAAAACTGACACCACCTATACCTTGATGGTACATATGGTTCACGGCATTTCCTCCGCCTCCGCCGACACCTATCACTTTAATCTTTGCCGGTTCGTCCTGTTTTTTTTCATCAGCTCCGGGAACAATAAAATCGGGTAACTGAGGATTATTTATATCTAATTCGTTCATGATGTTCTCCATTTAAAAATTATCGTTTTCATCATCGAGCAGGTTTTCGGCCTTCTTCACCATCTCTTTCAATTTTCCGAAGAGCCCCGGCCCCTTCACTTTCTCCTCTTTTTCTCGCTTCTTACGTTCCTTTTCTTCTCGCTTTGCATCTGCGGCTTCCCGTTTCCGACGCTCTTGTTCTGCTTTCTCCTGTGCCTTCTCTTGCGCCCTTTTCTCCTTTGGGCTCAACGGCTTTACTTCTTCATGCGGCTCGTCTTCCGGCTCATCGACAACCTTAGGTAAAACTTCGACACAATTCTCTTTTCCGCAATAAAGCAACCCCAGAATCTGCAAATAGTCAGCACTCTTCGATTGAGAAGCCACATCTAACAACATATCCTGACGAAGAGCTCCTTTCCTCACACGAATATCGCACTTCTCTGCGATAAGTTCCGCCAGATTGGACAGTTTGGATGCACCTCCCACAATCACCATACCGGCTCCTAAACTTTTACGGTCACATTTCGCATACTCGAAGTGAGCATTGACATTGGCCACGATTTCCTCGATACGAGCTTTGACTACCTTCGACAAATCCAAACTTTTTATTTCAGACGAACTCTCTCCCCGAAGCGTAATGTTCGATTCTTCACCCATTACCTTAGCAGAACCCAACCGCACTTTAAACGACTCGGCCTCCGGTTCGGTAACTTTCAATGTCATAATATCGCGGGTAATGTTATACCCTCCTAATGGTATCGTAGAAAGATAGCGCAAAAGCCCGTCCTTATAAATCGAAACTGTCGTCGTTTCCGCACCGAAATCGACCAACATGACTCCAGCTTGGCGGTCTTCGTTACTCAACGCCACATAAGCAGTAGACAACGGAGTAGGAATATAGCGCACTATCGAAGGCTCGCCAGAGAAACAACGGGACACACTTTTTTTCAAATCGTCACGAGCCACGATCAACTTCAAACTCATTTTCAGATTCGAGCCCTCGATTTCTTCTCTGCCCGATTTAGGTTTATCATCGACAAGTACTCCGGTACGAACGACCTCCAATATATCGGCTCCGGCAATAGGCATTTCCCGGGCTTCCTCCTGCAAGCGTTTGATAATGTCCTCCGTAATGGGAGTTCCTTCGGGATAATCTCGGCTTATCATGTGGTCTTCGGCATGTAAAGATTGTCCCCCGATTCCCACATACACCTGTTTGATTTTTTTCGAAGCGCCTATACGGTTATTCAATTTCCGTATCAAACGTTTCACTTTCGATGAAACTTCATCGGGATTAACGACGAAACCTCGCTTCACACTCCCGGTCAATGGTTCGGTATCTACTCCCAGCACAGTAACGACTCCTTTCAGAGAACGAGTTCCTATCGCGCCTGTAATCTTCGAGCTTCCTATCTCGACAGCTACTATGTATCTTTCCGTATCCATATATATTGTTACTTTTATTTCATTTTTTCTTTCGGGTACAAACGACTTGATTCTTAAATTTCAACGAAACCGTATCGTACATCGCCCAACCAGCTTTACTGAATACCTTTTTATAAACCAGCATCAAGTTATCCAATTTCGTTTCAAAATCCTGTACCGAGCCCAACAAAATGGTTTGGCCTCCCACTCTGGGAACCAACTCTACTTCATGACGCTCATTGACATAAATTTGTTCAATTTGAGCATTCCAAAACCGATGATTATAAATATACCGAGCCAACGGCAACATATCCCGATAGGTCAACACACTGTCCACTCGTCCCGTCACCAAAGGTAGATGCGCTTGATATTGAGTCCTGACAGCCATGCGCTGCCCCTCTGCATCGACGTAGTAATTTCCGTCGTCAGCCATCACCCGCATAATCGGGACACGCTGTGTCACTTCCACACACACAGTTCCGCCTACTTTTTTATAACATTCGACCGAGCCCAACACCCCGTTCGACATAAGTGTACGCTCCATCTTTTCAGTATCGATTCCTCCCAAAGGCTTCCCGCAAGGATCCATCTCGAAATCCTCGATATAGTTATATACATCGGCTGGTGAGATATAATGCAATACAGCACTGTCGGTTATCTCCACTTGTAAGTCCCTGCATTTATCCTCCGCTGCATAGGAGCGTAAAAAAAAGAACGAGACAAACAGATAGGATACCAACACTACCATCAACAAAAATCTCAACAGTACTTTCATTTCGACTCTACGATTGCCGCTATTTCAGGGAGCAAACGGTCTATATCGCCGGCCCCCGTCGTCAATAAAATGTCAAAGTTACACTCTTTTATCCGTTCTAACAACTTTTCACGCAAACAAAGTTCTTTATTTCTGCATGTTATCTTGTCAAAAATAAGTTTCGAAGTTACGCCCGGTATCGGCAATTCTCTCGCCGGATAAATGTCTAACAGAAAAACCTCGTCGGCAAGGGACAGCGCCTCGGCAAACTGTGGAGCGAAATCGCGAGTACGGGAGTACAGATGAGGCTGGAAAATCACCGACAACCGACGGCCGGGATAAAGAGCCTTCACAGAACGGATACTAGCTTTCAATTCATCGGGGTGATGTGCATAGTCGTCTATCATTACCCTGTCGGGACGTCTCACCCAAAACTCGAACCGGCGTTTTGCTCCCTTGAACGAGGCCATAGCTCTCCGCATATCGTCGCCAGATACCCCATTCAACCACGCTATCGCCATAGCAGCCACTGCGTTTTCGATATTTATCTCCACGGGAACACCCAGCTCTATATCTGCGACACTCCCTTCCGGCATCACAAAATCAAACACGATGGTTCCGTCGCCTATACGTATGTTACCGGCATGAAAATCACCCCCGTCACGAGCCGAATAAGTATATATTTTTACATTCTCCTTTACGCTGGGAACCAGCTTGATACCTTTCTTCATAATCAAACAGCCACCCGGCTGTATCAACGAAGTGAAACGAGCGAAACTCTCCAAATAAGCCTCCTCGGTTCCGTAAATATCCAAATGATCGGGATCGGTTGCCGTAACGACAGCCATATAGGGATGCAGCCAATGGAACGAACGGTCATATTCATCGGCCTCGATTACCGTAAACGGCGACTGTTCCGACAGGATAAGGTTACTGTTATAATTACGAAGAATACCACCCAAGAACGCATTGCAACCTATCGGAGATTCATGAAAGATATGAGCAGCCATACTCGATGTCGTGGTCTTGCCATGAGTGCCGGCAAAGCACAGGCCTTTGCTCGATTGCGTAATCAGCCCCAACAACTCGGCACGCTTTACCACTCGGAAACCATGCTCCCTGAAATAAACCAATCCGACATGACTTGCGGGAATCGCCGGAGTATAAACGACCAAAGTCGTCTCGGGATTCCGGCAATAATCGGGTATCGACTCTACCGACTCTTCATAAACGATTTCCAGCCCCTCGGCTTTAAGTTCGGTAGTCAGGGGTGACTGCGTGCGATCATAACCCGCGACTTTATATCCCTTCGCCAAAAAATACCGGACCAATGCACTCATGCCGATACCTCCGGCTCCTACGAAATAAAGAGATGTATACTGTTTCATTTTTTATTGACTATATCAAAAATTATATCGGCTATCCGGGCTGCCGAATCACGCTGCGCCAACGCCGCAATTTCCCGGTTCATCGAAGTCAGAGATTCCTCATCGTGAACCACCGACAAAGCACAAGGCATCAACCGTTGGCGAGCCTCGGCATCCCGCACGAGAATCGCCGCGCCTTTCGACGACAAGGCTTCGGCATTTTTGGTCTGATGATCTTCCGCCACATTAGGCGACGGTACTAAAATCACAGGTTTCCCAAGTAAACAAAGCTCCGATATGGAACTGGCTCCCGCTCTCGAAATAACCAAATCGGCTGCCTTGTAGGCCAAATCCATGCGTGCGATAAACGGCATTTGTTTAATACAAGTAGGATTGCCTGCTGCTTCCAATACCATTTTAGCTCGTTCGTCGAACCGTTTTCCGCATTGCCAAATCAACTGGACTCCGCTTTTCACAATCTCTGGAATAGACTCTGCCACAGCCGTATTCAATGTCAAAGCTCCCAAACTACCGCCTATCAACAAAATAATTTTTTTATTCGGGTCAAGGCCGAAGAAAGCGGCAGCCTCGGTACGAGTTAAAGCCTCATTGCACAAATCCTGCCGTACCGGATTGCCGGTCAGCACCAATTTTTCAGCAGGAAAAAAGCGTTCCATACCATCGTATGCCACACAAATGGTATGTGCTTTCGATGCTAACAACTTATTCGTGACCCCCGCATAGGAGTTTTGTTCTTGAATGAGAGTAGGTACACCTCGATGCGCAGCTGCCCACAAAGTGGGACCACTGGCATATCCGCCCACACCTACCGCCACATCAGGACGAAAATCCCGCACGATACGGCGAGCCATACGCAGACTTCTCCACAGCCGCCACAACACTTTGAAGTTAGCCAACGGATTACTCCGGTTAAAGCCGCTTACAGGAAGACCTTTAATCGGATATCCCGCAGCCGGAACCTTCTCCATCTCCATACGGTTATCGGCTCCGACGAACAATATCTCGGCATCGGGGCACTTCACCTTTATTGCATTGGCGATAGAAATAGCCGGGAAAATATGTCCCCCCGTACCTCCGCCGCTAATCAAAACTCTTATCGTTCGCTTCATATTCTTTCTATGCTAAATTGGTAGGATTCGCAGCCTGCAAGTCCTCCGGTAAATCGTTTTCTTTCTCTGTTTTTATTTTCTTTCCGGAATCTTTCACCGCATAACGGCTCACGCTCAACATCACACCGAATCCGAAACTCATCATCCAAATCGAAGTTCCCCCCTTACTAATCAATGGTAACGGTTGTCCCGAAACCGGGAAAACCCCCACGACGATAGCCATGTTGAACAAAGCCTGCAACACGATCATTACCGCCATTCCCATGACCAGCAATGCCGGGAAAGCCCTCGTACACCGGCGAGCTATCAAACCGGCACGAGCCAAAATCATCAAATAAGCTACCAAAAGGCCTATACCACCGACGATAAATCCCAAATCTTCTATGATAATCGCATAAATATAGTCCGAGAACGCCAACGGAAGCCGAGACGATTCCCTACTGTTACCGGGTCCCACTCCGGTAATTCCACCGTGAGCCATAGCCATAGCCGCCCGATGTTCCTGCAAGTTCTTGTGCGTAGTCTCTTTTTCATACTCGGGAGTAGGGTCGAAAAAGTCTTTCAAGCGGCTTTTCCAAGTCGATGACCGGACGATCACCTTATCTCCCTCGTTTCTATCCTGTACCGTTACCTCCTGCGTCTCCGGCTGTGCTTTTACTTCCGTTATCAAATCTTTCGCCTGCATGACAGCCAAAGCCAAGACCACATACACCAATAAGATACCGAACAATTTATAAAATTCGACACCCCCGATCAGCATCATGCAGACACTTATCCCGATAAATAGCAACGTGTTGGTCAGCCCCTGAGTAAACAGCAAAGCGCTGAATATCGTCACCAGACCGACCACCCATAAAACGCCCTTCATATTTACCCCGCGCTTTATCTGGGTCTTCGCCAAAACGGTCGCCATAGCCAACACAATCGTAACTTTGGCTACTTCCGAACCCTGTAAAGATACTCCCAATACCGAGATCGTACGTTTTGCCCCGTTAATCGTATCCCCCCAGAAAAGAATGCTCACGAGAAGAACGATCGTCAAAGGTATCATCAGATAGGCCAAGACCTTAAACCATTTATAATGTATCTGGGAAGTGACATAAGTAATGACAAAGCCGGAGAAAAGAAGCATGATATGTTTGATGATGGGAGAATATACGTCACCACCCGTAATCTCCCGGCTTATCGCACTGTAAACCTCGACAACCGAAACGATATACAAGATGATAATGATACCCCAAATGTAAGGGTCGCTTCTCCTTTTCTCTTTTTCCGATACTTCTATTTCCATAACGATAACGGTTATAAAGCTCGAACACAAGCCTTGAACTGGTCACCCCTGTCCTCATAACTTTTGAACAAATCGAAGCTGGCGCAACAAGGCGACAGCAGAACCGTATCGCCCGGAGTAGCCAAAGCAAACGATTTATCCACAGCCTCTTTCATAGAGCTCGCCTCGGTTATATAAGGTACTTTTCCCTCGAAAAAAGCATGGAGCTTACTATTGTCCACACCCAAAAAGACTAAGGCTTTCACCTTGTCCCGAACCAATTGCTCTATCTCGGAATAATCATTTCCTTTATCTTTTCCCCCTAAAATAAGTACCACAGGTGTTTTCATGCTTTCCAGAGCATACCAGCACGAATTAACATTCGTAGCTTTCGAATCATTGATAAATTGTACACCCCGCACCGAAGCCACCCGTTCGAGACGATGCTCTACCGACTCGAAATCGCTCAATGCCTTGCGAACATACTCTTTCTTCACATTCAACAGGCAGGCCGAAAGACCGGCTGCCATCGAGTTATACAAATTATGCCTTCCATGTAACGACAGTTCATCGGTCTCCATCGTCAACTTTTCCTCAGGAGTATCGATCGTCAAAGCTCCGTCTTCGGTGTACGCTTGCGTCCCCGGCTCGTGAGTTTCGGCAAACGGGTATCGCTGCGACTTCAAAGGCAACTGCGATAATTTCTCGGTAATCACGGGATCGTCATTCCAATAGATAAACGCATCGTCTTCCGTCTGATTTCGAATAATCCGAAACTTGGCATCGACATAGTTCTCCATTTTATAATCGTACCGGTCCAGATGATCCGGTGTAATGTTCAACAAGATAGCTATATGGGCTTTGAAATCATACATATTATCCAACTGAAAACTACTCAATTCGATGACATAATAATCATAGTCGCAAGTCGCTACCTGCAAGGCCAGACTTTTCCCCACATTACCGGCAAGTCCCACTTTCAATCCGGCACTTTTCAGAATATGATAAGTCAACAGTGTAGTCGTCGTTTTCCCATTGCTCCCGGTAATGCAAATCATGCGGGCACGAGTATAACGACCGGCAAACTCTATTTCCGAAATAATAGGAATATTCTTTTCACGTAAAGCCGCTATCATGGGAGCCCTATCGGGAATACCCGGACTCTTGACCACCTCGTCGGCGTTCAATATCAAATCCGGGGTATGTTTCCCCTCTTCAAAGGGGATTTCATATCGATCGAGCTGTTCTTTGTATTTATCTTGGATAACCGACATATCCGAGACAAATACATCGAACCCTTTCACTTGGGCAAGCACAGCGGCTCCGACACCACTCTCTCCTGCACCCAACACTACAATTCTTTTTTTCTTTTCCATTTTAGAACCCTTTCTATCGCATTTTCAGCGTCACTATCGTAATGGCTGCAAGCATGATGCAAACAATCCAGAAGCGAACGACGATCTTCGACTCCGGCACAGCTTGCAACGGTTTTTGTATCAAAGCGTTGATTCCTGCATTACCCGGTTTTTGAAAATGATGATGCAAAGGCGTCATCTTGAAAACCCGACGACCCTCTCCGTATTTTCGTTTCGTAATCTTGAAATAAGCGACCTGTATCATTACCGACAAATCTTCCACAAAGAAAATCGCACACAAAATCGGAATCAACAACTCCTTATGTATACAAAGAGCGAACACGGCAATAATACCGCCCAACGTGAGGCTACCCGTATCGCCCATAAACACCTGAGCCGGGAACGCATTATACCACAAAAAACCGATTGTCGCCCCCATAAAAGCGCTGGCGAAAACGACCAGTTCCTCGCTCCCCGGTATATACATGATATTCAAATACGATGCGTACGCTATATGCCCCGACAGATAGGCCAATATGCCCAATGTCAAACCCATGATGGCCGAAGTTCCCGTCGCTAAACCGTCGAGACCGTCTGTCAAGTTCGCGCCGTTCGAAACGGCTGTCACCACAAAAATCGTAAGCAATATGAAAATAACCCAACCACCGGTCTGGGCATGTTCGCCCAAAAACGGGACCAAATCGGCATAATCGAGATTATTATTCTTGAAAAAAGGAATGGTCGTCTGGGTAGACTTGATATTTTCCGATTCATATTTTACCACTTCGGTATCTGCTCCCGGCGTTTGCACAGCCACATTCTCGCGAATAACTACATCTGGACTCAAAAACAGCGTCAATCCCACGATAAGACCGAGTCCCACCTGTCCGACTATTTTAAATCGCCCGTGCAACCCCTCCTTATCTTTCTTGAACACCTTGATATAGTCGTCCAAAAAACCTATGGCTCCCAGCCAAACGGTCGTAATCAACATCAATATCATGTAGATATTTCCCAGTCTCCCGACCAACAAACAAGGTATCAATATAGCGATAATAATGATAATCCCACCCATCGTAGGCGTGCCTTTCTTGGACATTTGTCCTTCCAACCCGAGATCACGCACGAGCTCTCCGATTTGCAAAATTTGCAGCTTATTGATAATACGCCGGCCGATAATGGTAGCAATAAACAAAGCCAAAATAAAAGCGACCCCAGACCGGAAAGATATGTAGGAAAACAATCGAGCCCCCGGAAAATCGAATGAAGATTCAAGGTATTGAAACAAATAATACAGCATACTCTTTCTATTTCACAGTTATTATTAAATTCTCTCTTCCGCGAACAATTTTTCCACTTCTTCCTTATCGTCGAAATGGTGTTTCACCCCCTCTATCTCCTGATAGTCTTCATGCCCTTTGCCCGCAATCAAAACGACATCGCCCGGTTGGGCAAACTGCGTAGCCGCGCGAATCGCTTCCCGGCGATCGACGATAGCGAGAGTTTTACGACGCTGTTCGGCATCGAGGCCCTCCAACATATCGTTCAATATATCGTTCGGGTTTTCGAACCGCGGATTATCCGATGTCAATATTACCCGATCGCTCAAATTCACCGCTTCCCGAGCCATCATGGGTCGTTTCCCTTTATCCCTGTTTCCACCGGCTCCCACAACCGTAATGATATGTCCTCTATTTCCCAAGACGTCACGAATGGAACTCAACACATTGTTCAAGGCATCGGGAGTATGAGCATAATCCACGATAGCGGTATAACCTTTTGAAGAATGAAGAGTTTGGAACCTTCCGGCGACAGGAATCAATAAACTCATCTTTCGTAAAACTTCTTCCGGCTCCTGTCCCAACAAACAAGCCGCTCCATAAACCGCCAGTAAATTATAAGCATTGAATTTACCGACGAACATCACTTCCACCTCTTTCCCGTTTATTTCCAGAGTCATGCCGTCGATACGACTTTCTATGATCCGCACTCTGAAATCGGCCAAAGTCCGCAACGAATAAGTATGCTTTTCAGCTTTGGTATTCTGCAACATAACTAACCCCGACTTATCGTCGATGTTAGTCAAAGCGAATGCTCCTTTGGGTAACCCGTCGAAAAACGATTTTTTAGCTTTCAGATAAGCCTCGACGGTTTTATGATAATCGATGTGGTCTCTCGTTAGATTCGTAAAAATCGCCCCGTTGAAATCGAGACCGACTATGCGATGTTGCGCAGCCGAATGCGAACTTACCTCCATAAACGCATATGCGCAGCCGGCATCGACCATTTCACGAAGTAAACGATGCAGGTGTAAAGGGTCGGGGGTCGTATGAGTTGCAGGAACAGCGATGTCGTCTATATAATTGCAAACGGTAGATAAAAGACCGACCTTGTACCCGAACAGACGGAACATTTCATACAGCAATGTCGCCGTAGTCGTCTTCCCGTTCGTCCCGGTGACACCCACCAGTACCAACTCTTTCGAAGGATTTCCATACCATGCCGCTGCCAACAAACCGAATGCGACCGCACTGTCTTCCACTTTCACATACAACACTTGCGGCTCCGACTTTTCGGGAAACTCTTCGCAAACAACGACAACAGCCCCCTGTGCAATAGCTTGGCCGATAAAATCATGACCGTCGACCGAAGCTCCCCGCACCGCAACAAATAAGTTATCTTTCTTTACCTGACGAGAATCCGATTCCACTCCCGAGACTTCTGTCACGACCGCCCCTTTGCGTTCCACCACCTTAATTCCCGACAATAAACATTCCACATTTTTCATATCATCGATATCCTTCTATTTCAATTTTAAAATTACCGTCGTACCGGGTTGTATGACTTTTCCCGAAGGGATAGACTGCTCTACCACCTTTCCCCGACCTTGTATATTTACATTCAATCCTTCACGCTCCAATATATACAATGCATCTCGCGCACCCATACCGCAGACATCGGGCATACTGTCGCAATAGACCTCCATATCGCGACATTGGGTCACATCTCCCCGAACTCCCAAATGCTGCAATACTTGCCTTGTCTCTGCAATATCCCCCTTTAAAATAGCCGGACTCCGAACGCTCGTCGAATCCGAAGGTATATCCATAGGCACATCGAGGCGACCCATGGAATAAAGCGTCTCCGCTATCTTCTTCAAAACGCCGCCACAATAGTAACCGGCCGAAGGCATACCCGGCAAATTGGGCTTTCCTAAAAGAACGATACACGAGTACTGCGGATTTTCATACGGGAAAAAACCGCAAAAAGTGATTCGATAACGAGTCTCGTATTTCCCGTCGGAACCTATCGTTCTCACCGTTCCTGTCTTCCCGGCTATGGTCACTTTTTTCGAACGAGCCCGACGACCGGTCCCGTCATCGTCATTTACGACCGCATATAACATATTTCTCAATGCTCTTGCCGTTTCGGGTTTACATGCCTGTTTTCGGATATAACTAATATCGAAGACCGTATCGGTTACCCCGTCCCGAATCAACTCTTTTACCAATCGGGGCTTCACGAATTGCCCGTCGTTAGCGATGGTATTATACAATGCCAACGTATAAATGGGAGGTATTTTTGTCGTATATCCATACGACATACGAGTCAGGTTAATACGATCTTGCACCGTCGATTTCAAATGTCGTATCGTAGGACGGGCCGCCCCCGGTATGCAAAGATCGAACGGTTCCATAAAACCCGACTTATAAATGCGCTGTACAAATTCATCGGGATTACGTTCATATCCTCGCAGTATAATTTCCGACAGACCTATATTGGAAGAATATTTCATCGCTTCGGTAGCGGTCATCGAAGCCCTACCGTGCGTATCGGTTATGGGTCGGACTTTCATTCCCGCCGGATAACGGAAAACTCCATCATGCCCGTTTACGACATCATGGGGACGGATAACTCCGTCGTCGAGTGCTACCATCATCGACAAAGGTTTAACCACCGAACCCGGTTCATAACCTTGCACGGCATTATTCACAGTTTCTACATATTCCCCTCCGGGCAATCTCGACAAATTCGACATGGCCTTTATATCACCCGTCGCCACCTCCATCACTATGGCAACGGCAAACTCCGGCTGTGTCTCTTCGATGGTCTGCAATAAAGCCTGCTCCGTTATATCCTGTATATCCACATCGATAGTCGTCTTCACATCGAGTCCCCGCCGAGGAGGTTCGGCCACCCAATCGACCATACCCGACGGAATCTGTTTTTTCACGGTTTTACCCGGAATACCATATAACAAAGAATCCAATGCTTTTTCCAATCCGCTGTTTCCGTGAAAAGTCTCGTCCAGCCCTCCGATGGCACGCGAAGCCATCGTTCCGTAAGGCTTCTCTCGTTTGACTATTTTCTCCCGCTCGGGGTCTATATGAAATCCCGAATACTGAGTCGAATGCCGTAAAAAGGGAAACGTCTTCAACAGTTCGTAATCCCTTCCCGTAATTTCCCGAACCAATACGAAATAACGTTTTTTTCTTAAAAAAGCAGTTCGCATAGCCTTTTCATAAGCGGCAGGAGTCCTTTCGGGGAAATATTTTCCCAATAGTTTACACAACGTTTTCAGACTGTCATTGAACTCTCTGGACTTGAATTTGGGAACGCCGAAATCGATTAACGCACGATAATAAGTCATGTTCGTAGCCATCACTTCGCCGTTTTGAGCCAAAATATCGCCCCGCTCAGGCATTACCTCATGAGTGACAGAAAGCATACGTGCGGCTTTCTCGTTCCATTTATCAGCATGTATAATACATGTATCGGCCGCTTTTTTCACAATAGCGACACTGAACACGAGCACCCCGACAATCACCAGAGCATACCGCAACAATATGTGATTTCTATTCCTTGTCTCCATCTTGCGGTATTAATTTTACGGGAGGAGTATCTGGTATTTCAAGTCCCAATTTATTTTCATTGACAAGGGCGATAATTCTGGAATGACGCAC
Source organism: Barnesiella sp. (assembly GCF_022723415.1). Classification (NCBI taxonomy): domain Bacteria; kingdom Pseudomonadati; phylum Bacteroidota; class Bacteroidia; order Bacteroidales; family Barnesiellaceae; genus Barnesiella; species Barnesiella sp. The sequence goes on from NZ_JAIJHU010000008.1 coordinate 47,549, forward strand.
CAGCCCCATATAGCGGGCTGTGGCACGCACTCGCTCCGTCTTGGCATTAGACAATTCAAAACGTAAATCTTTAATGGTCTCGACCTTTGTCTGACAAACATATCGGTTAGCGATCGACAACCAAACAAGGAAAACGACCGAAGCGATAAATACCCAATGAGATCTGAAAAAATCCAAAGAGAATATACGCCCCTGTACAAGCAATTTCAGATATTTGATAAATCCGCCTTTCTCGTTTTTCCCTTTTTTAGCCATATCTATACCTTCTCTGCGATTCTCAGTTTAGCGCTCCGCGACCTCGGATTCCGTTCTATTTCCGCTTCATCGGGAACAATTACTTTATTGTTGACCGGCCGAAGAGGAGCATTTATCCGACCGAAAAAGTCCTGTTCGGCACGCCCCTCCACATTACCCGTCTTCATAAAATTCTTGACCATGCGATCTTCCAACGAATGGTACGTAAGAACCACCAATCGGCCGCCCTGCGGAAGTAACTCTACCGACTGTTCCAACAACCGGCGCAGACTTTCCATTTCTTGGTTTACCTCTATCCGCAAAGCCTGAAACAACTGAGCCAATTCCTTTTTTTCCTGCTTCCGATTGATATAAGGCCGCACTACCTCCAACAATCTCTCCGTCGTTTCTATGGGAGCCGATGACCGAGCGGCAACAACTGCGGCCGCTATACGCCGAGCGCTCTTCAATTCACCATACAAAAAAAACAAATCGGCCAATTTTTCCTCGCTACATGTAGCTATCAATTGAGCCGCCGTCTGTCCCGAACGTCGATTCATTCGCATATCGAGAGGCCCTTCGAAACGAAAGGAAAATCCCCGGTCCGAATCATCGAAATGGTGAAAAGAAACTCCCAAATCGGCTAAAATTCCATCGACTCGCTCCACCCCGTAATAACGCATGAAGTTTTTCAAAAACCGGAAATTGCTATGGACAAACGTAAATCGAGGATCATCGAGGCTATTCTGCCGGGCATCTTCATCTTGGTCCAAAGAAAACAAACGTCCACATTCGCCTAAATGTCCTAAAATGGCACGAGAATGACCGCCCCCGCCGAACGTAACATCGACATAAGTTCCACCCGGCTGGATATTCAATCCGTCGATACATTCTTCAAGCAGTGCGGGCACATGATATACAGCCGATTGCAACTCCATTTATCTATCGTTCTTCAACTTTGTTTTTTCGCAGGGTAAAGATAGAAATTAATCCCTAATCCAAAGGTGCTCTTTTTGACTTTTTTTCTGTATTTCTTTAAATCGACATGGCTCTCGCAATCATCAGAAACAACTCTGCGATTCGACTCTCAAACAAAAACATCTCGCAAACTCACAAAAACAAAAAAAAATACAGTAATTTTGTATGCACTTTTTACAAATGATATGAGTTCTGAGCCTTTAAAAATCGACATAGAAAAAGTCGTCAAGGAGAAAGCTCCGAAATATGCAAAAAAAATTCCGGGATTTCTTTTTCGCTACCTTGAACGCACAATCCACCAAGACGAAATAAACTATATTCTCAAAACATATAAAGACAGTACCGGTGTAAAATTCGCCGACGATTTGCTTTCTTATATGAACGTGCATATCAATGTGATAGGGAAAGAAAATATCCCGCCCGAAGGTCGTTTCATTTTTGCATCGAATCACCCGTTGGGAGCCCTTGACGGAGTCGCGCTCATTCGTTTCTTCGGACATTTTTACAGCGGAAAAATTAAATTTCTCGTCAACGATCTTCTCATGCATATCAAACCTTTGGCGCCCGTGTTTCTACCGATCAACAAATACGGTTCCCAAGCCAAAGAATCCAGTCTGCAAATCAATAATGCTTATGAATCGGACGAGCAGATGCTCATTTTCCCGGCAGGCTTGTGCTCTCGGCTGCAACACGGGAAAATAAAAGATTTGGAGTGGAAAAAAACATTTATCGCCAAGGCCGTTCAATCTCAACGAGACATCATTCCCATCTACTTCGAAGGACGAAATTCCACTTTTTTTTATCGATTTGCGCAAATACGTAAATGTATCGGATTAAAATTTAATATAGAATTGATATATTTGCCCGACGAAATGTTTAACAGCAAAAACAAGACATTCGACATATACATTGGCAAACCTATCCCGTGGCAAACTTTCGATAAATCGAAAAGTTTGCAAGAATGGGCCCAAATCGTTAAAGAAAAAGTCTACCAGATAAAAAAGAATCAATAGCATGGAACCCATTATTGCGCCCGTTGATAAAGAACTTATCAAAGCAGAACTAACCCCGGACAGATTTATGCGGGATACTCGCAAGGGCGGAAATAAAATATATATCATCGATTGCAATAATGCTCCCAATGTTATGAGAGAAATCGGGAGGTTGCGCGAAATAGCATTCCGTTACCCCGGAGGCGGCACTGGATTACCGCTCGACATAGACGAATTCGATACTATGGACCCGCCTTGCCAACAACTCATCGTATGGAATCCCGATGCCGAAGAAATCATAGGAGGATACCGTTTCATCGTAGGAGAAAATATTCGTAACGACGAAATGGGGCGACCCCGTATCGCAACATCTCATTTGTTTGAATTTTCTCAGAAGTTCTTACAGGATTATCTGCCCCATACAATCGAGTTAGGCCGTTCTTTCGTTACGCTCGAATACCAATCTTCGAGAGCCGGTGCGAAAGGATTATTCGCTCTCGATAACCTTTGGGACGGATTAGGAGCGCTGACCGTAGATTATCCTCAAATAGAATACTTTTTCGGGAAAGTAACCATGTACCCCACTTACTCTCAAGAGGGACGAAACATGATACTCTATTTTTTGAACAAACATTTTCCCGACCCCGATCGTCTCGTTTGGCCTAAACACCCGTTACAAACCGACACCGACGAAGAAAAAATGAGCAAATTGTTCATTTATGACGACTTTAAAGAAGACTACAAAATTCTAAATCAAGAAGTACGCAAACTCGGGTATAACATTCCGCCGTTAGTCAACGCCTATATGGGATTATCTCCCACGATGAAAATGTTTGGTACAGCCATTAACGACGAATTCGGAAACGTTGAAGAGTCCGGTATCCTCATCGCGATAAAAGATATTATCGCAGAAAAGAGAAGCCGATATATCGAAACCTACGATAAACTTCCGCCGATAAAAATATCATAGATGATATTATACTTAATCGGTGAATAAACATATTCGCCATGAAATATTTCCATTTCATACCTGCTGCATGCATTTTCTTGTTTTGTCAATGCGGAGGACAAGATTCTCATTTCCTGTCCGATACCAAATACATACCTGTGTTTAGCGAAGATTCCTGTCAATACATAGACCACGGAGACAATTTGCATTTTACCGGAGCATATTCCGATGCCTCCCTGTTTTACGACAATATGGCGCTAATATGCAATCAATCGGATAAAAAATGGGGATATATCGACGATTCCGGTGAACTTCAATATCCGGCGGTATATACCCGGGCAACTATCTTCAACGAAAACCGGGCTTGGGTAGTACGACCCGACGAAGCCCCTTGCGCCATAGATACGAAAGGGAGACTGCAACTAACTCTCACCCGTGCTTCGAAGGTCATGATTTTTTGTGAAGGAATGGCAGCTTTCGCCCAAAAAGAGAAAAAAGGAGAACGATGGGGATTTATCGACAAATCGGGAACACCCGTTATTAAACCGCTCTATAAAGATGTAAAACCGCTCTCATCGGGTCTTGCCGCAGTTAAAAACGAGCAAAATCTATGGGGGTATATCGATTCCAAAGGGATTGAACGAATACCGGCGCAATTCTCGTCGGCCGAGTCTTTCTCAAAAGAAGGGCATGCGGTTGTCCGGTCCGCCAAATCGGGACTGTTTCAAGTCATCGATACCAAAGGCGATACTCTGTGGACGATCGAATGCGATGCTCTCATCTCCGACGGGAATACCTTTCGGATAAAGAAAGATAAAAAATGGGGGTGGTGCGACAACAAAGGAAACATATTTATCGAACCACGATTCGAAGACAGTGAATCTTTTGGAAACACAGACTTGGCCCCTGTCAAAATACGAGGGAAATGGGGTTATATAAACCGTAAAGGCGAATGGAAAATAAAACGGCAATTTTCCAAAGCATTTCCGTTTTTCGATGGCTTGGCCGTGGTACAAACCGGCACAGTATACGGGTTAATAGACCCGGACGGACATTTCCAAATCAACCCTCAATACGACCGTATTTCCGAAGACTACATTTATCAATCGATCGGGAAAGGCTCGGCATTCACACTGGTAGAAAGCGATCACGCCCGATACAAATAAAACCTTCGCAACTTATTTTCCCTCCAACGAACGGACAGATAACTCTCCCAGAGAAAGTTTCTTGATTTCGGGGGTCCCTCGATAATACACTTCACCGTTTCCGGTAGCCTTTGCCGTCAATTTCTGGGTAGCATGACACCCGATTACTCCTACCCCCCGGATTCGACAGGTTACATCGCGAGCGGTTAATCTATCGGCTTCTATCTGCCCTGCCCCGGTCACAGAAAGCTCAGCTTCTCGGCATTTACCCGTCAGCGAAATTTTTCCTTTGCCGGTCAATACAGATGCTTTCACAATGCCATAATCGATTTGCGGAGCCGAAATAGAACCGTTTCCCAGTACTTTGGCCTGAAACGCCGCTCCCGATATAGGCGAAACAATCTGTATCGATCCCAATCCGTTATTTTCAACATACTCCAAAGCCGTGGAATAAACGATAATAGCACCCTGCATCTGCTCTTTATCCGACGAGCCTTTATACTTAATCGTCAACTGACCTTTTTTCGATACACATTCGACATGAGAAATATCCTCGGTCGATGCCATTATCACGATAACACCGGCCGAATCGGCACTCTGACGATAAGACACATCGAAATTGTTATATACCTTCATCTTATAAAAATCATCTACCGAAAGCTGTTTCACAGAAGTTTCTACTGCCTGCAATGCGGTAAGAGACATCGATAAAACCGCCAATATACTCCATACCTTTTTCATATCTCTCTTTTTTATATTTGTTCTGGTAAAATATCACATTCTATCTTATCGAGAATAGCAGTCAATTCATCGACCGTATTCGCTTGTAACATGGCTATGCGAGTATCCCTGAAATTCGGAATGCCTTTAAACAACGGCGTCGCCGCCAAATGTCTGCGAATATGCAATATGCCCCGGCGTTCGTCCAACCGAGCCACACTTTCACGCAACTGCCTCCTCAAAACCGACATCTTCTCGTGAATCGAAAGAGGAGGTAAAAGCTCGCCCGTCTCCAAATAATATTTCATCTCCTTGAAAATCCACGGACAACCGAAACTCGCCCGACCCACCATAACGGCATCGACCCCGTAACGATCGAATCGCTCTTTGGCAATTTGGAGAGTCGTCACATCTCCGTTTCCGATAATGGGGATACGCATGCGAGGATTGTTTTTTACCTCTCCGATCAAAGTCCAATCGGCTTCGCCCGTATACATTTGGCTGCGCGTACGTCCATGTATGGTCAAAGCAGCAATGCCGCAATCCTGTAACCGCTCGGCCAAATCGACGATAATCTTCGAATCATGGTCCCAACCCAACCTCGTTTTTACCGTCACCGGTATTTTCACGGCATCGACCACGGCTCGGGTAATTTTCAACATCAACGGGATATCCCTCAACATACCGGCTCCGGCGCCTTTGCCGGCTACCTTTTTTACCGGACAGCCGAAGTTTATATCCAATACGTCGGGATTAGCCTCCTCGCAACGACGAGCCGCATCGACCATCGCATCGACAAAACGTCCGTAAATCTGTATGGCGACAGGTCTCTCCGCATCCTGTATGCTCAATTTTCGCATGGTACTGTTGATATTCCTTACCAAAGCATCGCTCGACACGAACTCCGTGTAGACCATATCGGCTCCGAATTCCTTACACATCAAACGGAAAGACTCGTCCGTGACATCTTCCATCGGAGCCAATAACAAAGGATACTTGCCAAAATCGAGATTACCTATTTTCATTCAAAATATAATATTTGAAAATACGAATATACAAAAACTCCACACTTCATCTGCCCGAAATTGTAAAAATTAACCACGCCTTACTCATAAATTAACATAGACAAACGATCCTCCGACAACAACTCGTTAGCGACTTCCAAAATATCATCGGCCGTAATCCGCTCCATCAAAGACGCAATCTCCTCCAAAGAATCGAAACGACCGTAACGGAGGAAACTCTTTCCCAAAGCCAACGCCACATTCTCCGAATGATCGGTAGAAACCTCTATCTGCCCCATAAACTGACGTTTGGCCGCAGCCAACTTTGCCGGCGAAAGCCTTTGCTCTCTAACCCTTTTCAACTCCCTCTTCACCAAATCGATACATCGCTGAGTATAACGATGATCCGTCCCGAAATAAACTGTAAAAAGTCCCGTATCGGTATACGAAGTTACAGACGATTCCACCGTATAGACATACCCTCTCTTTTCCCGGAGGCTCACATTCAACACGCTGTTCATGCCCGGGCCACCCAATAAATTATTCAACAACAGCAACGGACGGCGACGTTTGTCGAACAAATCATACGCCCTCGCCCCTATAATGACGTGCGACTGATGAGTATCACGGCTCACCGTCCGGGAAAAAGATTCGACAAACGGTTGCAACTCACGAGACAACTCTTTCTTAGGACGGCATAAATGACCGAAATAGCGCTCCGCCAGCCCCCTCACCCGATTGAAAGATGTCGAACCCATAAAAAAGAATACCATATTTTCGGGCGTATAATAATCCGTCAGGAAACGACGGGCGACGTCCGATGTGATTCGAGTCAAAGAATCCACGTCTCCCAAAATATTCCGGCCCAAAGAACACCCCTCGAAAAGAGATGACTCGAACTCGTCGTAAATCAACTCCGAAGGCGTATCCCGATAAGAGTTTATCTCGTCGACGACGACCTCACGCTCCTTGCACAACTCTCTCTCCGGGAACTGAGAATCTGCGACAAGGTCGCCGAGTAACTGCATGGCACGAGCCAGATGAGCGCCGGGGAAAACAGAATACACCACCGTCTCCTCTTTCGACGTATAAGCATTCAACTCACCGCCGACAACCTCCATGCGGTTCAAAATATGCGAAGCACGCCGATGAGTCGTCCCCTTAAAAATCGTATGTTCCACAAAATGAGCCAATCCGCTGTAACCCTCGTCCTCGTCGCGAGTCCCGGCATTGACAGTAAATCCGCAATACGAAACCGCCGATTGCGTCGGTCGGTAAATCAGACGGAGACCGTTCGGTAAAGTATGTGTTTGAAATTCTTCCATAAAATATCCCTGTATTAAAGAGGTGCAAAGATAGCGCAAGTCAAGAGTAAGAACAAGTTCACTTGATTATACCGAGACGCAGCCTATTTTCGCAGCATGCAAAAATAGTGCAAGTCGAGAAGAGAAACAAGTTTATTGAGTTATACCGAATTTTCATTACCTTTGAAAGAAAAACAGAAACACATGCAAAACATTACCATTTTCTGTTCTGCATCAGACACGGTCGCTCCGATATATAAAAACGAAGCCGAAACAGTAGGACAATGGATAGGAACACACCACAAGACATTAGTATACGGAGGGGCCAACGGAGGCCTCATGGAAATCGTCGCTAAGGAAGTCCGCGACAATGGAAGCCAAGTACTCGGCATCATCACCCGGCATATCGCCGAAATGGGTCGATCCAGTCAACAACCCACCGACCTCGTCACAACCGACAGCATGGGTGAACGTAAACGGCTGCTCATCGAGCGAGGCGACATACTCGTGGCCCTTCCCGGCGGAATAGGGACTATCGACGAACTTTTCGACGCCCTCACGACAAAAATGCTCGGCACACACGACAAACCCGTTATCATCTGTAACACACAAGGTCTGTTCAACCCATTGATTCAGCAAATAGAACTGCTGCGCAAAGAAAATTTCTTGCGATACGACCGTCCGGATCTTTACCACATCGTACCGGATGCCAAAACCTGTTGCGAACTTCTCGAACGATATAACCGTTAATACCCAAAAACGAAGATATGAAAAAAAGCAACCTATACACAATGACCGGAGATAAAGGCACGACATCGTTAGTAGGAGGACAACGTACCACCAAAAACGATCCGAGGCTCGAAGCCTATGGAACCGTCGATGAACTCAATGCCCACATAGGTCTCCTTCGACAAACAGGAAATCGGTCCGAAGACGATGCCCTGCTCCTCTTCATTCAAAATAAACTCTTTGTCATCGGCTCCTATCTCGCCACCGACACGTCCTTCACACAACTCCGAGAAGCCAGCCGCCTTTGTCCCGAAGACATCGCTCGGATAGAAGACCGTATCGATACATTGGATGCGACCGTTCCTCCGCTCCATGCATTCCTCCTACCCGGCGGAACCGCCGCTGCCGCCCAAGCACACATCTGTCGAACCGTTTGCCGTCGAGCCGAACGCCGCATCTGCCAAGTAGCTCAAGAAGTTTTAGTCGATGAAAACATCATGAAATTCATCAATCGTCTGTCAGACTACTTTTTTGTTTTAGCAAGATTTAACAATTACACTGCAAAACAAGACGAAATTTTCTGGGATAAAGATTGTAAATGAAAATAAATAAATTACTTTTGCGAAAATTTTATAGGAGGACTTAACGTTAAATTTTTATCACTATGTACTGGACATTAGAATTAGCATCGAAACTCGAAGACGCACCTTGGCCTGCGACAAAAGAGGAATTGATTGACTACGCTATGCGTTCCGGGGCGCCTCTCGAAGTTATTGAAAACTTGCAAGAGATGGAAGACGAGGGGGAAACCTACGAATGCATCGAAGATATTTGGCCCGATTACCCCAGCAAAGAAGACTTCTTCTTTAACGAGGAGGAGTATTGACGCTTTTCGAATAGATTAAACAATTAAATATCAGCGCGATAAACAATGAAAATTTGTTTGTCGCGCTGGTGTTTTAGGGTGTTTGATAGTGCGGTTTGTTTGTCTAAATTGCGGTTTTTCTTCTCAAAAACGGAGTTTGTTTGTCTAAAATTCCATATCTTTGTTTCTCCTCAGGAATATTGCTAAAAGGAGGAAAAAGCGTATGGGAAGACCGAAAAGACTATATCCGTTGGGCAAATATCGACTTCGTACACCAAAAGAAGTTGATAAAGATAAAGCCTATCCTGTCGAGTTGGAATATACTTGGAACAGGCAGATAATCCGTAAGACTACAAATGTCTTTGTCAAGGTTGCAGACTGGAATCAGAACGGCAATCAGGGACGGGGTGAAATCCGTGCAAGCTATGGTGGTGAGTTCAAACGACTGAACCAACTTCTGCTTGCACGTGTCGAACGTATAGATTCGCAGCTTGCCGAGTATAACGAAAAACATCCGAACCAAATTACAGCGGATGTCGTTTCCGGTTTTCTTGCAGACAAGCCTCTTGCACGTCGTGATCAGGGAAAAGATTTTGTGGAGTTCACATTGGAACGTCTTTCTTCGGATTATTCAAGGAACAGAATCGGTAGAAGCCGATACGAGAACGGAAAGAGTTGCATGAACATTTTTCAGGCTTTTTTACGGGCAACCAAACAAGGCACATACCGTTCGGACGCAATATATGTAGGTGATATGACACCAGAACTATTGGACAGTTATATCGTTTGGCGCAAAGAAATCAAACAGAATAGCGATGCGACAATTAATCATGCCTTGACACCGATATTGAAAGCGTGTGCATACGCGAGTGAAATGAGCATGATAGATCCAGCCGTGAATGCAAGGATTCAGGATATGCGTATCGTTACAAAAGTTTCACTTTCAGAGGAAGAGGCTGAGTTTGACGGGAAAAGCCTGACTAAAGAGCAAATGTCTGCTCTTTTAGAATATTACAAAACCTGTCAGGAACCACGTAGAAGGGAATTTTTAGAAATGTTTTTCTTTGCGTTCCACGCTTGCGGACTTCGTGTGGTGGATGTGATGACCCTGCAATGGAAACATATCGATTTTGCCCGGAAAAAGTTGCGGAAGATTATGATAAAAACAAACAAACGTCATGTGATTCCTCTGACTGAACCTGCATTGCGCATATTGCAACAATGGCAGGAAAAACGTGCAGGATGTCGGTATGTATTTGACCTTGTGAAAGAAACTTTGGATTTGGATGATGCGGAGGCTCTTTATAAGGCTCGTAATAATGCGACTAAATGTATCAATCAGTCGCTGGCGGTCGTGGGAGAGCAGATTGGGCTACCTTTCAGTCTTTCAATGCATGCGGCCAGACATTCGTTTGCGGTCTTTGCCCTGAATAAAGGATTGTCAATGTCTGTAGTAAGTCGATTGCTTGGTCATGGTAGTACGGATGTAACAGAGAAAGTCTATGCCCGTTTCTTGCCGGAAACCTTGTCTGCTGAAGTGGCTCGACTGAAAGACGAGTTAACTCCGCTTGAAATAATATGATTTTTAGAATTTATGGTATTGAGATAATTAGTTTTTGTTTCTATGTAATGTGAAATATTTATGCTACAAATAATATTCTTGGTTATAGGTCTTTGTATTATCGTTCTTGCATTGTCCTTTGCTTTCAAAAGATATGCAAGGCTGATTCTTTGGTCAAGTGCAATTACCTTGTTTGCCGGTACGCTATTGCTTGTCGGAGTCGGTGTGATAAATCCGATTGATGGAGATAATACTGGCTCTACAACGTTTTGGGGTACTATCATAACATTGATTTCAGGTGCGGCTCTTGCCTTTTGCGCTGAAATGCTGAAAGAGGGAAATAAGGGAAAAATAAAGGTGCAAAATGGCAATTCCTCTGTTTCGGAGGAACAGTCAGTATGTGACGAAGGGGCTGTTGTCTTGACAGGAATGTTGAATACGGAACTGGCTGTTAAAGTTTTTGCGAAAGCGATAGAGACTGGTTATATGAGCGAAAAAGGTTCCCATTATAAGTGGAATGATTCCAAAGTTCTGCTGGCATATATGTGTGGGCGAATATATTGTGGAGACAAGCCTGTATATTCTGATATGGACGAGAAGTCATTCTGGAAATTCGGCAGATTGGGGGTCTTTCCTGATACGGAACTGAGCCACTTGTTTGAAATGCCTGATTTGGGGCAGTCCCGGTCGAATAGGAAAGACCTTGTCGTTCCTGCAAAATCCAAGGAAATCGATAAGTTTTTTGAGTAGCTTGATAGCTACTCTTTTTGTTTATAATCAATGCTTTAATTCCCAATTCTAATATTATCTAATACAATCCTAACTTCGGTCTAATTCATTAGCCTAATCCATCCTAACTTCCTAAGTGCTAATGACTCTCTACCTTCGCTGCCGTTATGGTCGATGTGCACAGTCGTGCCATAACATAAACCCGGCTTACAGTCCGAGTGTGCATCAGGAAGGTTAAGCCATAATACGAAAAACTATGGCTAAGAAATTAGATGGAGAGAAAAATCTATGTGAGAGGGAATTGCTTGAGAAGATTCTCGGCATAGTAGAAAAACAGTTGCAATTACCACCTCCAAGTAAGACAGGTGGGTGCTGTCTCTATGACAACAAGTCTTTGATGGAGAAATTGAACATCAAAGAAAAGTATCTGAAAAAGTTGCGAGACAACGGCTATCTCGGCTACTCGCGTGAAGGTGATAAATACTGGTACACGCAGGAAGACGTGGACCACTTTCTGCGTCGTTTCCATTATGAAGCTTTCGCTATTGGCGATGAACTTCCAAAGCAGGAAGGAGGTGGCTATGTTTGACACCATTCATTTGACCAACATGCTTCGTTCTGAAGTGGAAGGCATTCCGGAAACAGGTCTTCCGTTGGATGCCTTCCCGGACAAGATACAGGAGATTATCCTGAACCTTGCCAGATACGAAAATTTCAATGTGGAATATACTGCGTCTATTGTTCTTTCTGCTGTTGCTACTGCAATAGGCAACTCTTGTCATATCCGTATAAAGGGCGAGTGGAAAACTTGCCCATCCCTTTATATGATGTTGGTCGGTCGTCCTGGGCTTGGGAAAACCCCTCCTCTCGGTTTTATATATAAGCCTATTAATGAGTATGATGACCGGCTGCATGAGAAATATAACGAGGAATGCGACGAATATGAAAGATCCATGTCGGCAGGCAAGCACGGAAGTGACAGGGAAGAACAGTTGCTCAAGAAACCGAATTTTGTAACGACAGTCATTTATGACTCTACTCCAGAGGCGATGATGAATATTCATCAGCATAATCAACGTGGGATAACATTGGTAGTTGATGAAATTCTGGCTTTGTTCAATTCCGTCAAAAGGTACAACAGCAAGAACAACCTCATTGAAGACCTGTTGACAGCTTATAGCGGACAGCCGTTAAAGATTATCCGCAAATCAGAATCTCGTCCTGTTCTAATCAAGAATCCATGTATAAATGTCATCGGTTCAGTACAGACAAATATGCTGCAGGAAGTCTTCCGTGCAGAGTTCCTTGCCAACGGATTGCTTGACCGTTTTCTGTTTGTCTATCCCAAAAACAGGAAGATATCGGGATGGAGACGAGAAGAACGGAATACAGTCCGTCCTGACATCATGAATCAATGGAGGACAATAATCAACAGAATCTTCAGTATCCCTTGCGTTCTTGATGATAAAGGTGCAACGTTAAATCCCCGGATTCTTACAATGTCTGACGATGCGGAAGAATGTTTTTACGAGTGGTATAATGGAATTATCGATGCTGTAAATGCTATTGAGGACGATGCCGATGTTGAAAGTCGCAAGATGAAACTCAACGGGCATGTCGCGCGTCTTACCCTATTGTTTCAGGTGATGAAATGGGCTACTGATGAAGGAGATATGCAATACGTGGAGTTGGATTCTGTGAAAGCTGCAATCCGTATGATTGATTATTATGAGGAAACATACGAGAGAATTCGGGAAACCATTGTCATGAACAGTATCGGTGAAACAAAGGAAGCTTGGCTATCCTTATTGGAAGATAGGTTTACTTCCGGGGATGCTGTTATTGCTGGTAGAAAAGTTGATATGTCCAGACGTACTGTCTATTATGCGCTTGACCAATTGTGTCGGCTTCAGCACCCTGTTATAGAAAAACTTCAGCATGGAGCCTATCGCAAGCTTATGACGGAAAACACTGATGCACCTTGCACTATTGCACTTTCTTCTTGCCAAGATACCGTGCAATCTGCTCAAAGTGCAAAAGTGCATAGTGCAACCACACTAAAATCAGAGAACCATGAGTGAATACAGATTCCATTTACAGAAATATAGGTTCGGAAGCAAGACTACTTGTCCGGAGTGTGGTAAAAGCCGATGTTTTGTCAGGTATGTTGATGAACAGGGCAGCATTATCTTTCCCGGGAATGTCGGAAAGTGTGACCATGAGAACAGTTGTGGCTACCACTATACACCTAAGGAATACTTTAAGAATAACCCTGATGTGTTTGAAATGAATGAGAATGCTGGCAAGTCACTCCAATATGCCTCTTATAAGTTGATAAATAAAACTCCAGTTTGTATTGTCCCTTCGCATATTCCGTTATCTTATGTGTTAAGGAGTCTGTCGCATTATTCAATCAACCCTTTATATCAGTATTTCTGTCATGTATTTGGTGAAGATGAGACAACCAGATTGTTTGGAATGTATCGCATCGGGACGTCTTCAAAATGGGGAGGCGCGGCGGTTTTCTGGCAGACAGATATAAATGGACAGGTAAGAACCGGCAAGGTAATGTGCTATAATGCTGAGACAGGCCATCGGGTTAAAGAGCCTAAGGCTTTTGTCAGCTGGGCGCATTCCGAGTTGAAGTTGCAGGATTTTCATTTGAAGCAATGTCTGTTTGGAGAACATCTTCTGAAAAATTCATCGTCTCCGGTAATGCTGGTGGAAAGTGAAAAGACCGCTGTTGTAATGAGTCATTTTATCCCCGATTATATATGGCTGGCAACAGGTGGAAAGAACGGTTGTTTCAACAGTGAAGCTATGCAGGTTCTCAAAGGCAGGGAGGTTACTCTCATCCCTGATTTAGGAGCAACCGAACAATGGAACGCGAAGTCCGCTTTATTATCTGGCATTTGTAAAAAGGTTACTGTCTCTGACATTCTAGAACGTACAGCTACTGAAGAACAACGCAGTCAAGGGTTGGACATTGCAGATTTCTTTCTCTTTTCACCGTCCAAACGTCAAATACTTCAACTGATGATACAGCGTAACCCTGCTTTGCAGTTGCTCATTGACGGACTGGATCTGGCATTGGTGGAGTAATCCGAAGTCTTACTTCGGGAATTTATAAGAAAGTCCATAACACAATAAGGACTTTTTGCCTGACAGCAATAAAGTTCCTCCGGCATCCGGCAGAATCCGGTTCGGAGTGAGCAAGCTCAAACATAAATCATTTATAAAAAGAATACCTATATGAATACAGATATAAAACAAGCTATGCACGTCGAAGCCGGCAAATCATTCGGCACGGCAGAGGCCAATGAAAATGAAAGACGTTGGAACGATGACAAGATTGACAGAAAGAATCAGGATCCGACCAACCACTACGACAGGACCAGAATGAAATTGAATTTCGAGATCGGTCCTGACGGAAAGATACATCCGTTGGGTTATCAGGAGAAATCGCTTGAAGTCCGTCTGCAAGAACGGCTGGACGAATTGGGTTGGAAGCCGTTCAAGGCGGACAGCAAAATCCAACCGAACTGTTGCGCTAAGTTTGTCTTCGGAGGAAACCATGACCGGACGCTTGAAATGGCTTTCGGGAATCAGTCCGTCAATCTGGAGAAAGGTGCGGACAACAGCCACCTGCACCGTTGCGAGGAAATCGAGAATTGGGCGAAGGATGTCTATGACTGGTGCTCCAACAGATACGGACAGAAAAACATTGTCGGTTTTCAGGTGCATATTGACGAGAGCAGTCCGCATATTCACGCTCTGATTGTTCCGGTCGGTATCCGCCCAAAAAGCGGACGGGAGAGTGTGATGTGGTCGGCAAAGTTCGGGAAAGACCGCTATGAATATGGCCGGATATTGAAAGAGATGCACACTTCCCTATATGACGAGGTTGGCAGCAAATACGGTCTTGAACGTGGGGACAGTATTGACGGGCGTAATGTACAGCATCTGAACAAACGCGACTATATCCGCAAGCTGACCAAGGAGGCGAAACAGGCGGAGAAAGCCGTCAAGGGACTTCAATCCATGATGCGGAATCTGGAATCAAGAATTTTCAGTTATAGGCTGCAACTTGAAGAGGCGGACAAGGAACTGGCTTCAGGTAAGATTACGCTCGACAGGTATGAAGCGCAGAAAGCGGATATACAGGAGCTCATTGCAGAGTATCAGACCAAACTTGAAGACAAGACCGACAAACTCCACGTAAAGGAGCAGGAACTGGAACGGCTGACCGCAGATGCGACAAAAGCCCGTTCGGTTGTCCAGCCGTTTCGTAACCACAAGGTTGATTTCACGCCACCACAGATTACCGAGAAAGTACCTTTGTTCGGTAGCGATAAATGGGTTGAGCGTCAGAACCAGTATATAGCTAAACAGTTTACTGATATTGTCCGCAAAATAGAATCCCTGTACAGAAATGATGCGGCACGGCAGGTTGAAGCAGCACAGCGTAATGTACTGGCAGATTATGGGGAGCTTTATCAGCTGAGACGGGATAACAAATCCCTTTCTGACACAAACGAAAGTTTGGAATCTGAATTGAATATGCTGTTTGATCAGTTGGCTATACCATCGGTTCGCAATCTGATTTTTGCCGTCGCCGATGCACTCATCGGTGGCCAGCCTGTATCAATTTCTTCCTGTAGTGGAGGCTCGACCTCTGATCTTCCTTGGGATGGCCGAAGACCTGATGAGGAGGAAGAGGCGTATCGGAGAAGGTGTTTGATGTTTGCGATAGGAGCGGTAAAGAAGCTGAATGAGAAGAAAAGTTATAGGAGAAGGTGATTCTGCATTTGTATATTATCACTAATCTCCAATATTTCAATAAAGAGTTGGGATAGTTGCGAATTATTGCGACTATCCCAATTTCACTTATACATTTCGCTAAATCAGAATTTAGAGGCGATGGCAAAACAACTCTATGACTATTGGTTCGTGCAGTTTGATTTCCCGAATGAGGAGGGGAAGCCGTATAAGTCAAGCGGTGGAGAAATGGTTTGGAATGATAAGCTGAAACGCAACATTCCTGTTGGCTGGCATTGTGGGAACCTCTCTGAAATTGCTGTTTTTACAAATGGGTTGGCTTGTCAGAAATTCAGACCAAAGGCTGATGAAGTGCCATTGCCTGTTATCAAGATACGAGAAATGCACGATGGTATTTCTATTGACACTGAAGAGGTAACGTCAAATATACCAGAATCAGTAAAGGTATATAATGGTGATGTGCTATTTTCATGGTCGGCATCACTGGAAGTTATGCTCTGGGCTTATGGGCTTGGAGGACTTAATCAGCATATCTTTAAGGTTACATCTGCAAATGATTTCCCGAAGTCATTCTACTATTTTCAACTTTTGGATTATGTCGATGTATTCAAGAAAATGGCAGAAGCAAGGAAAACAACGATGGGACATATTACGCAAGACCATTTACAACAAAGCACAATCGCCATACCTGATAATAAAGATATTGCGGATAAATTTGAGAAACTTATATCACCAATCTTTAAGCAGGTAGTGAAGTTGCAAGAGGAAATCTCAAATCTTATCAAGCAGCGTGACGAACTTTTACCACTTTTAATGAATGGACAAATAACAATAGAATAAAAATGTCTCGCATACTCTACAAATATTTAGATATAGTTGGCGCAAAGTGCATGATTGGAAATCAAGACCTTCAATTCACTAATGCGTCTCAACTGAATGACCCTTTCGATTGTCATCCAAAATTAATTGACTACTCAAATGTGCCGGACACTGAACTTCAAGGATGGATACCAAAGGATTGGTGGATAGAGAAAGAAGAAAATGACGCCCTCAATTTGCGCAATGATACATGGTTATGCAGCTTGTCGAAAGTTAATAATTCATTACTAATGTGGAGTCATTATTGTTATAACCATAAAGGTATTTGTATAGGACTTGACATAGACAAAGTGATGGAATCTGTTCCGCCAATGTTTGGTACAATATATCTTGAACCGCTTGTTCTTGATGTTCAATATCAGGATATAATAGAGCGTCCTAACGCGTATCATACCACAAAAGATTTATTCAGTTATCAATGGCGGACAAAAGCAAAGGAATGGGAATATGAGCAGGAGGTTAGATTAGTCATACCAAAACCAAGTCCAATATATGCAGCATTTACTCCTCAACAAGCAAAGCTGACAAAGGAAATATGGGATTGGCGTGAGATACGCCACTATATACCACTGAAAGGCGAATGCTTTGAGTCTATCTATTTTGGTGTCAATATAGAACAAACAGAGAAAGAAAAAATAATCCAATATGTTCGCAAGGAACTAAATCCGCAAATTAGGTTGTACCAAATGGAAGTAAATGAAAATGCTTTTAGATTACGACCTGTAATTATATGAACGGTCAGGTATCGGTAAATTCTGATTTAGCAGCCTCTTATATTATATATAAGGACAAAAATATCAGAATTATGAAAGAGAACATCATTCAGGCGATAGTTGCGGAAATGCAGCGTGACTTGGATTGCCGACAAATGGCACGACTTAAAGCCGTGCTTGCATCAGAACTGCATAATGTAGAAATCATAGAAAAAAGCGATTGCGCCACACAGCAAACGCAAGAGAATGAGCATCTTCTTAGCTCCTTTATATCAGCCAAAAAGATAGAGGGATGTTCAGACAAAACTCTGGCTTACTACCGCAATACCATTGAGCGGTTATTGGTTACGCTCTCTTTGGCTATTTGCCACATCAGTACAACAGACATTCGCTCCTATCTATCCGATTATCAAGAAGAACATCAATCAAGCAAAGTAACCATTGACAATATGAGGCGCATCTTCTCCAGCTTCTTTGCATGGTTGGAAGATGAAGACTATATCGCAAAAAGCCCTGTTAGACGAATCCATAAGGTAAAGACTGATTCTCTGGTAAAGGAGGTACTCTCGGACGAGCAATTAGAGCAGCTTCGTGACTGTTGTACGAACAAAAGAGACCTTGCCATTATAGATATTCTGGCATCTACAGGCATTCGTGTGGGTGAGTTGGTCAAACTGAATCGTGAGGATATAGATTTCCATGAGCGTCAATGTGTGGTATTCGGAAAAGGCAACAAGGAGCGTGTAGTTTACTTCAACGCCCGTACAAAACTACATTTGCAACAATACCTTAATGAGCGAACAGACAACAATCCAGCTTTATTTGTTTCCCTCAATTCGCCACATTCACGACTGACTATCAGCGGCGTGGAAGTCAGAATCAGAAAATTAGGTCAATCCCTTTCTATGCCAAAAGTTCATCCTCACAAGTTTCGGCGAACCCTTGCTACAATGGCCATTGACAAAGGTATGCCCATCGAACAGGTTCAACGTCTGCTTGGCCATGTACGCATTGACACCACACTGCATTATGCCATTGTGAATCAAAACAATGTAAAGTTGGCTCATAAGAAGTATTTGGGATAACTGAATCACAAAAATCTGCCTAAAAATGCGTAACTTTGCCCCTCAAATGGAAAAGGATATGCAATCTTACAGGCTTTCAGATTTAGTAAAAATAAAAAATGGCAAAGGCCACAAGATGCTTTCAAACGGGAAATACCCTGTTCTTGGAAGTGGGGGCATTATGCGCTATGTTGACAAATTTCTTTACGATAAGCCAAGTGTCTTGTTACCTCGTAAGGGAACATTGGATAATATCCAATATTGCGATGTGCCATTTTGGACTGTAGATACACTATATTACACTGAAGTGAATACAAACTTAGCAAATCCCTATTATTTGTATCGATATTTGTCTCTATTGGATTTGAGCAATTTAGATTCGGGAACCGGAGTTCCGAGTATGACATTTGACAACTATTACGGACTAAAAATTTTCTTGCCAAATATTGAAAAACAAACAAAAATTGCCCAAATTCTTCAAACACTTGACAAGAAAATCATTATCAATCGTCAGATAAATCAGAATTTAGAGGCGATGGCAAAGCAACTTTACGATTATTGGTTTGTGCAATTTGACTTCCCGAATGAGGAGGGGAAACCGTATAAATCTAGTGGAGGCAAGATGGTTTGGAATGAGAAGTTGAAGCGAGAAATTCCCGAAGGATGGGATAATTGTACATTAGAGTATTTCCTAACTATCAAAAATGGACGTGACCACAAGCATTTAGCAGAAGGTTTATATCCTGTTTATGGTAGTGGTGGAGAAATGCGTAGAGTAAAAGAAAGCTTATATAGAGGAGAGTCGGTTTTAATGCCAAGAAAGGGGACATTAAACAACATCATGTATATTGATGAAGCCTTTTGGACTGTTGATACAATGTTTTATTCTGAAATGAAAATTCCGCATTGTGCTAAATATATTTTCTTTGCCATCAAAGACATTGATTTTACAAGATGGGATTCTGGAACAGGTGTGCCAAGCATGACAGCTTCAACTCTTTATAACTTAACAATGATAAAGCCCAATAAAGATTTACTCAAAAGATTCGATAAAACTATAGCTCCGATATTTTACAAAATGAAGCAAATAAAAGTAGAATGTGAAGAGTTGATTAAGCAGCGCAACGAACTTTTACCACTTCTGATGAACGATCAAGTGTCGGTAAATTCTGATTTATCTGACGATTAAGGACAATCTTCTTATCATAATTCTCCCAGATATCTGCAACAGATTTCTGCAAATCAAAACTCGGAAAATTGAAAGATAATGATGAGATATCAGCTGGATTGATAGAAGGATATGCAGAAACAGCTGTATCTGCAATATTTCCGATATATTCTGTTATGGTTGATTGTGTTAATAATAAATACAGATATCTAGGATCTATAATTTGTTTGTATTGCTCTTTAAGATCTATGGTAACAAAACCTGTTGATACAATAAAATTAGTTTGTGGATTATTTAATATACCATAATGCTTTAATCGGGGACGAACGGTTGAGTATATAATTGTATTGTTTTTCACTCTACGCTGAGCACGGCTTGGAGCATCTTCTATGTTGATAATAATAGTATCAGATATTACATTTTCTGTAATACTACTAGTATCTAGGTAAATTATTTCTTGTAATGAGTCAGATTTACTGATTGCTTTTACGTTAAAGTCTGCTATTTCTCCTAATTTATATTTCTTCATATTTCGTTCTTAAAAAGGTAAATCATCTACATCTATGGTCGGTTGAATAATCGGTGGATACTTTTTCTTGTAAAAGTTAAGTAAAAATAGACCGACGGTAGATACAGCATTAACTACGAGGTAAGCATATAATGGTTCTGAAATAAGATAATTAGTATCCATCTTGCCATGAAAGATAGTTTTTCCACTTCTTAAATCCTCGATAGCTTTGCAAGCACCAACTAAAGACGTAGAGATTGTTTTAATTTCATCTGGCATTCCTACTTCTGTAGTTAATTTAAACGCCTTAGTAATACTCTTAATCAAACTGTAAAGCGTGTTCTTTTCATCCCACACAACATTAATTCTATCATCTTTGAGAATTTCTTTTATAATGCTTTCTAATGCAGAATTCGCTAATCCAATAGCTAAGCTTGGATCTTCTTCTACATTTTTGAAGGCTTTTTCAAAGGTTTGACTAGCCGTTTCGTAACTAGATTTTAGCTCATTTTTGAAAACAGGAATACATGGAATGTAGTCTGGTGTTTCTACTCCCAAATCTATTGCTATTTTCAGAAGAGTTTCACCATCAATATTATGGAGCGTTTTCTTTACATCAAGTTTCTTTCTCTCTTCATCTTTATAGTAGAAATAGAAGTTCTCGTTATCTCCATAACAATCGTACACGATATGCCATTTTTCTAGATAATTGGTCACATCGTCATACCCTTTGTATAATTCAAATAAACGGTCATTGATATTTTGAACTATACTCATTAAATAACGTGGCGAGATATCATTCATTATAGCAACCTATTTGGGCTCTTTAGAAAAGTTTTCATTTGTTCCTCGCATAATTTGAGTATCAATTCTCTTCTACTCTTTTCAGAATCCTTCTGCTCTTTGCTAGCATATGGCATACTTTCAATTTCTCTTTTTTGTTTTGCAATAGCAAACTCAATTCCCTCATGCAATGATTTCTCGGAAATCTTTTGACAGCCACCTAATAGTTGGTCAATCATAAATGCAGATAGCTTTATTCCTCCATCAGTATTCTTGGCTATCTCTAGCATGTGCTCATTTAATTTATCGTAATCTATCATACCTTCTTGTCTTTACTATTCTTCATATAGTTTTTTATCCTCCTCTAACAAGTATTCGTATTTTGTACCCTTTAGGCTCTCCCTGTCATACTCTTTACGGTACTCCATGATATAGAAAGCAATAGTTTCCGGATATGTATAAAAATATGCACGACATACTTTCTTGAAAAGTAGAAGCATACGTTCATTTTCTACGAAGTCAAACATCCAAGTAAGCAAGTGATCCACCTCGTCCTTTGTTGCTTTTCTACTGCATATATCATCAACTAACGGAGTGTATTCAATCACAGCCCGGTCTTGAAGGTCTGATAAAGCCTTTGCCATTTCTATAATTCTTTCCTGAAAATTATCCTCTGTCTGCTTATCTATATTGGTCATTTTGCACGTTTTTTGAAACAATTTAGCCATAAAATCGTTAAAAGTGCGGGAAAATCTTGGAAATGCATATAAAAAGCATTATCTTTGCACCATCTCAGCAACCATGTGTTGAAGGAGAAACGGGGGCGATATTTTTATCGCTCCTTGCTTTTTATATACATTTCATATTCTCTCAACAATTTTTCCTTTCGAGATTTATAAGTTACCAAGTAGGCAGTCCAAGGCAAAATATAGTCTTTTGCTTTTCGTAATACTACTAAGTAGCCCTCATCTTCGTGAAAGATGAGAACATTTGTTTTGTTGCCGCGAGTATTCTCCCACACCTTCAAATAAGGGTGTTCAGATTGGTTTATCATTGGAGCGGGCCATTTGATTCTCTCCATACGTCTCAAATCGGGTTCTCTAGTCGCTTCATCTTCACCCTCTGAAGTCATATGCCAAAAAGTAGCCTCTTTATCTTGCGACAATGGATATTTCTTCAATCCCAATCTAATTCCTCTAAACACAGGACGTTTGGCGATAAAGTCCTGCTTGAAGCACTCATATACGGCTTCAAGATATTTATGAAAGTCTCCACCGAACTCACTCAATTCGATAAGGTCAGGCAGATAAAAATATTCATTATTTCCCATATCCACTTTTCCAAACAAATATGTTAAATTTATTCTCACGATAGAGGGTGCTGGCCATCAAATTATAGCCACTTCTTGATTTAATTCGATCAATCAATTTTAGCTTTGCTTCACTGGAGTTTTTCCCTCTATGAATATATGATAAAGCTCCTATTAGCAAATCAGCCAATGCAACTAATTCTACTTCTTCTGACCTTACCTGCTGTACTTTTTTTATTAGGTTGCGGTCAAAATCATAATGATTGTTACATAAAACTTCATGAAGTTTTTCTACCTTACGCTGTCCTCGTGTATCTTTTATATCTATATATATGTTATATTCACAATCTGGCTCAAAAAGTGTTTTGAGCATATTGAAATACATCTTGTAGTAAAAGTCATCGTGTGTTTGATTGAACAATTCGTGTTTTAAATTCTGCTTATCAGGGATAACCAACACGCGGAAATGAAGGTCGCTATTATCAAAGAAATAATTGATAATATCCATATAGAAATCTAATTGTCCCGGTGATACCTTATTCCATTTTATTTCGAAGTTCTTACTTAGACCATGCTCCTCTTTTATTTCACGTATGCGATGGAAAATCTCGTCTTTTTTATTTTGAGGGCACCACACACCACCAATTGTCATTGCACTTTCGTTATCGTGCTCCAAATGACAACTTTCATCACAATATATATTATATAACTGTCCCATATTATGCGATTTATATATTTTAGTTGTTAAACTTCAGACTATTCAGTTGTTTCATTATCTCAGTCTCCAGACGATGACTTTCTTCAAATTGTTGAGTTAAAGTCTGTTTGTAGTCATTCATTCGCTGGTTAAACTCCTCTTCTGTAATATCCACATAGTCAATCTTAATATCAAAGTATTGACCAGCAGAAAGAGAATATCCCTTTTCCTTAATTTCATCGTAGGTTACAGCGACAGAGAAATCATCAACAGCCTCTTTGTTCAAGAATGTCGTAACAATACGTTCTATCTCGTCATCGTTTAGACGTACTTTCTTAAGTCCGTTGGCATCTTTGTACTCCTCTCCTAATTTGCTTGCGTCAATCAGGATAACCTTATCCGAAGATGCCGATTTATCAAAGAAAAGAACACTTACATTGGTACCTGTATTGGCAAACACGTTGCTTGGCATAGAAACACAGCCAAATACCACTTTGTCATCTACAATTTTATGAAGAATTTTGTTCTCAATGCCACTTTTGGCTGTAATAAAACCAGTAGGGATAACAATCGCACCTTTACCTGTCTTTTTCAGCGAATTGATAACGTGCTGTATGAAACAGGTGTATATTGCCATTGATTCTTTTTTTTTGGCAGGCACATTGGGGACTCCTGCCCAAAAACGGGCTGGCATGGCAGCAATCTTCTCTCTGGTATCTGAAAAGTCCATCTTGAAAGGCGGATTGCTCACCACAAAATCAAACTGGCGCAACTGTTGTCCGTCATCGCTCTTGTGATAAGGGCTTACAAGCGTATCTCCTTGAATGGCATTGTCAAGCGAAGATACAAGTCCGTTGAGCAATAGGTTCAATTTCAGCATTTTGTTGCTTCGCTGGGATATATCTTGCGAGAAAATGGTACAACGGTCTTCACCTATTTGATGACTGAGTGCCATAAGCAATGTACCTGTTCCTGCCGATGGGTCGTAACACTCCATGCTATGCAGGTCGGCATTATCACCCACCAACAGACGAGCCATAATCGTGGCAATGGCGTGGGGGGTATAGTATTCCGCATATTTACCGCCGCCGGCTGTATTATAGTCTTTTATCAGATATTCAAAGATACTGGAGAAAAAGTCGTAATTCTGTGCAAACGCTTCTTCAAAAGAGAAATTCACGAGCTTATCCACCAAAGCACGGGCAAATGGCGCACGTTGTGCCGAATCGGTCACAAACGGTGTCAATGCCTCGAACAATGGAATCTTCGTGTTGGCAGTGGTCTGCGTGGAGAATATATCTGCATTCAGCTCCGCTATATCTGTCATTGTAGAATCGAAAATGGTGTCAAAATCACCTTTTCCCTGCTGGTTCCAAAGATTGGCAATCAAATGATACGGTTCGAGCATCGGGACATCGGGCGAAATGGCACTCTGAATAAGCATACGCTCATCGGCAGAAAGATTTTCGTATGCCGTTTCCCATTTTACGTTTCCTGTCAGTTGCTTGGCAATCTCGCTTTTCGCATTTTTCAGTTCATAACCGAATTTGTCATTCAGGAATTTATAGAGAAACACCTGAGTGATAATCTTATATTCGTTACCATCGTTTCCCATACCGTATGATTGGCAGGTGGCTTTAAGCCCGTCGATGAGTCTTAATGTTTTTTCTTTAATATCTGACATAATCTTTATGCAATGCCATAAGTGGCGTTATATTGGTTGATATATTGTTGTGAAATGCGTGTTTGGATGAACTTGTAATCGTCCATTTCCGGCTTGATTTGCGGAAAATGAAACAGACATCCATTAATGAGAGCCATCACCGTGCGCCCGAAATAAGCATCCTTTTTCAGAATGTCGTTACGATCATACACTTTGGCATCAACATCTTCTTTTATAATATTGAGGATGGCTGCAATCTCTTCGTCAAAAAAAGAGAACATAGGTTTCTGTCCTTGATCTTCCCTTTGCTTGTTCACTTCACGTATGCGCTTGTGTACACGGGCAAATTTTTCATCGCCCTTGTACTTTTTCAACAAGACATTGTTGCGCTTTTGTAGGTCTTGCAAACGACCGATGATTTCATCCAAAGCCTGTGTTTCCTCGTTGAACTTAGCTATCGTGTCAATCACAAAACCGTGTTCCTTGAAGCGTTCCATAAAGGCTTCACGCAACGAAATGAACTCCGGGTCGTCTTGGTCGAAGTTTTGGGTAAACGAAGAAATGGTACGCTGCCATTTTTCTTTCAATTCCACACCACCGGATATAAGGCGCATTTCCTCTTGTCCTATTTTGGAGAAAGTGAACTCTATATCCATCATTGCCTCATTAATTAGGGTTTTCGTTTCCTCGTTTGTATTGAAAGCCTCTTTCTGATTGATGATACTTATCCGTCTTTGCACCTCAGAGAGCAGTTGTGGCAACTTGGTGATTTCGAGTTTGGCAAATTGCTCTTTCATTTCGTCATCCCCGAATGTACGCACGATATTCGCCATGTTTTTGGCTGACTCCAATGCCTGTTTGAGGTCGAGCAATACAGCCTTATCCTCTTCGGTGGAGATTTCAGAAGAAAACTCTTCCGCATTGTCGTATGTGTAATTGAAGAGCGTTTGCCGAACTTTCTTCATCTGATTCAATATCTCTTCCTTGTCCTCAATAACTTGGGTAAAGGTGTCGGTAGCAGCGGATTCGCCAGTCTCGTCCACATCATTAAAGCGGTTCAGCTCTTGCAAATATGCTTCGTTGGTTTCCTTGAAGTTGCGCTTGATGTCGGCAAAGTCAATAACAAAACCGTAACGCATACCCGGATAAGGACGGTTTACACGTGTTATGGCTTGAAGCAGATTGTGGTCTTTCAGTTTGCGCCCGAAATACAGGCGTTTCAAGCGTGGCGCATCAAAACCAGTCAAAAGCATATTAAAGACAATGAGAATATCCACTGTCATATTTTTCTTGAAGTCTTTGACTATCTGCTTACGAGTTTCTTTGTCATCCGTATCGTGAAGAATGATTCCGGCTTTCAGCGGTCTGTATTTTGATTTGTAATCCACTTCCGGTTCACCCACTACATACGAACCATCGGAAAGTTTTATCTTGATGGGCTTCGGCTGATACTTCTGCCATTCTTCTTGGAATACATCATAAAGCCGCCTTGCCTGTTCGCTGGTTTCACAAATGACCATACCGCCTAAAGTATCATCTCCTTGTATCTTGCGAAACTCTTTTAAGTCTGTCATAATGTAACGGGCTAACTCGCTTACATAACTTGGATGCTCTATGATTTCCGACTTACGAATGTCTTTCTTTTGTACAAGGGTTTCCAGTTTGTCGTACACATCAGACAAACGCTCTTTGTAGGAAGTTTCTATATCCTCACGTATGATTTTCAGCGTGTAGCCATCGGCAATAGATTTATCGTAGTAATAGGTGTGCAGATAGTTACCAAACACCTTGCAACTGGCGCGTTCCTCCTTTAACAGCGGTGTACCCGTAAGTGCGATTTTAACAGCATCGGTATCGGCATCAAAGAGGTTGGCAAGAAAGCAGCCACCGGGCTTATATCCACGGTGCGCCTCGTCAAGAATGAAAATGCGTTGAAGATTGGTTGCATAATCACTGATGCGTACTTTTTCCTTATCCTCTGCAAAGCGTTGTATGTTTACAACCGTGATTTCAGCTTGTCCGCTTACACCTTGTTGCGCTTGATTACTGCGGAACTGCTCCATAAGTTCGGCTCTTGTATTGGCGGTAGATACTACCAACCCACGAGCTTCAAACTCTTGTGTGGCTTGTTCCAAAAGGTCAAGGCGGTCTACTATAAAATAGAATTTGGCAACCTTATTTTGTTTGGAATAGAAATCGTTAAGAATATAAGTCAGATAGTATGACAAGGCGGTTTTACCACTACCTTGCGTATGCCAGACTACGCCAGATTTCACCCCCTCTGCCAGTTTTTGGCGAATAGCTAACGATGCAAACAATTGTTGGTAACGCATGATATGCTTTTGGTCGGTAGATTCTATCTTTCCATCCACCTCACGCTCCATACGGACATAGGCAATACCATATCTAATGATATACAACAAACGTTCAGGCGAACACATGGATGTTAGGATTCTGTTTGTAGGGGTGTTGAAACCGAGATTTGTCTGGTACTCAGGACTTGTATGAATGACTTGGCAATTGTAATCAGACAATATCTGTTTTTCCACC